>USIA01000008.1 GCA_900554535.1 uncultured Oscillospiraceae bacterium
AAGAAATTCCCCCGCCACCGGGGCGCCGGTCCGCAATCCGGGGGAATGGTGCCAAAGCCGTCATTCTCTGTGTCTATGGCAACCGCGCCTATGAGGACACGCTGGTAGAACTCGAAGACGTGGCCAAGCAGGCCGGGTTCCGCGTGATTGCTGCCACTGCTGCCATCGCGGAGCACTCCATCGCCCGGCAGTACGCGACCGGGCGGCCCGATACACAGGATCAGGCCAAGCTCCATACATTCGCCGAAAAGATCCGCGCAAAATTGGAGGCGGGTGATCTGATCGAACCAACCGTTCCAGGAAATCGCCCCTACAAAAAAGGCGGCGGGGCCGGTATGATACCGAAGCCGACCAAAGACTGTGTAAAGTGCGGATTGTGCGCCAAGGAATGCCCGGTACAGGCCATCGACCCCAACGACCCTAAAGAGGTTGATGGGAAAGCCTGCATCTCCTGTATGCGCTGTGTGTCGGTCTGTCCGCACGGCGCACGCAAAGTCAACGGCGTGATGCTGGCCGCTGTCGGTGCTGCGTTGAAGAAAGTATGCTCTGACAGAAAAGAGCCTGAACTGTACCTTTGATTGAACCTGAGTAAAAGAATAACCCCGCCTGTCCCGGGGATCGCGCAAAGCGGTCTATGGAGCAGGCGGGGTTCCTTGTTCTAAATGCTGGATAGACAGGATAATTTACTGTCAGGATAAAGGTTGATTTTGGGCATTTTCTTTCGCTGTAAGCGGCTTTTGAACGGCTTGCCCCCGGTATTCCTACCCAGACAAAAGGCGCTCAGAGGGCAAATGGGGCGTTTTCCAACTTCTCCGTATATGCAAGATCCGCGCAGGGGAAATCCGTATACGGAAAGCCGCATACGGATAATTCGTTCACGGGAAAACCGTACACGGAAAATCCCGCACAATTAAATACTAAATAAAAGAAATACCAAAGAATCAAGTAATAATCTAATTAAATATCAATCTATCTTCATCCACAAAGTTTCTGCCCTGCCCTGCACCGGGGCCAGCGGCAAACGCACTGGTTGTTCCCACCGAAAGCGCCAAAACCGTCACAAGCACTCCAGCCAATACTCTTTTTTTCATGTCGGGTTCCTCCATGTTATTTAGGATAGTCATTTTCGACTTCACCCTAAATACGAATGGCGGTGTCTCATCCATTCACTGTTTCAAAAAAATTTTTCGTCGGAGAATCGGCGCAATCGGAAGGCAATGAACACAACTTTTATACAGCGGTATTCTGCAAAAATTTCTACTGCCTTTATTATATCACAATGTCAAAAGCGTTGAAATAAGATGCCCTCTACAACAACGAAGTGACGCTTTTATTAAGGGTTTGGGACACTCCCAAAATAGAAAAATGGCGCTTCGGCAGACAGCCCGGAGCGCCATTTTTCCGGTGTGTGGCCACACCGGATGTGCTTGCTAATCAGCAAGTCACTCCGGTATGGCAAGCACCGTTTTTCTGCAAGTGTACATACACTTGCTGTGCTTGCTGTTCTCTAAAATCCCAGTCCCAAGCCCGTGACCTCGCAACTTTTACGCCAACACGAACACTTTTTTCGTTTGGAATCTTGACTCGAACAGCCGTTCCTGATATACTGAAATCAACCAAATAGAGTAGCTGTGCTGTGGAGCCGCTGACGAAGCGAAGTCTTCCTAATGCCGCATGAACGCAGAAATCCGCGTGGGTTTCTGTGTAGTCGGTATGGGAAGATTTTTACCGTCATGCGGCTCTTTTCTTTTTCTCCGTCCGCCCTTCCGCCAGCAGGAAGGAGCGTGCCATGTAAACAGAATTAGAACCAGTCAAAGCCTTTTGGCAAAGGGCGGCCTTAGCCGCCTTGGTTACCCACCGGCACGGCAGAACGCCGCTGTCAAGGACGCGCAGCGAGGCGAAGCCGGTTCCTTGACTGCGGCGGGCTGCTGTGCCACACACGGCGAATACGGAGGAAATCGGAATATGAAAAATCAATACAGCCGCATGGAAAATAACTGCCCGAAAACACCGAAGAAATTACGGATTCCCGACCAGCTTGACCTCTACATGGAGGACGGCACCATCTACCATGTGCGCAGCTTTTTTGCCGGTGATCTTCTCATGGGCGATGTGCTGGACGCCCTCACGATGGAAAAGCTGGAAAGGGTGCAGTGAATCCCGGCACTTTGCCCAGTGGAATCAATAGCGCCGCAGTGGTATAATACAATCAGGATTTCTGATTGCGATACGCACTGCATTTTGGGAGGTTAAAAAAGAAAATGCAGGAACAGTACAGTGTTGGAATCTATGCCAGACTGAGCCGGGACGATGAACGCGCCGGTGAGTCTGTGTCAATCGAAAATCAGAAGGAAATGCTCGCCCGGTATGTGCGGGAACAGGGATGGACGCTCTACGATTACTACTGCGATGATGGAGTCTCCGGTACGACCTTCGACCGGCCCGGGTTCAACCGGCTGGTGCAGGACGCGACCGACCGCAAGATCAATTTGATCCTAACGAAGGATCTCAGCAGGCTCGGTCGTGATTACATCGAAGCGGGCAAATATACCGACTTCATCTTTCCGTCCCTCGGCTGCCGCTTCATTGCTCTCAACGACGGGGTGGACACCATCCGCAAAAACAATGAGATGCTGGTCATTCTAAAAAATGTCATGAACGACCTCTATGCACGGGACACCAGCAACAAGATCAAGGCGGTGAAGCTGTCCACCTTCAAGGCCGGGAAATATGTGGGCTGCTATGCGCCCCTCGGCTACCGGAAAAGCGCGGCGGACAAGCACATCTTGGAGATCGACCCGGTGACGGCTCCGGTGGTGCGGCACATCTTCGACCTGAGATTGCAGGGCAACGGTTTCCGCAAAATCGCCCTGATTCTCAACGCAGAAAAAGTCCCCGCCCCCAGAACCTTTTACTACATGGCCGAGGGCAGGGAGAATCACCGGGGCGAAACGCCGTTCTGGAACGATGTGACAGTGAAAACCATTCTCCGCAATGAGGTCTATCTCGGCCACATGGTGCAGAACAAGACGGGCACCGTCTCCTACAAAAACCACAAGCAGGTCAGCAAACCGGAGAGCGAGTGGATCAGGGTGGAAAACACCCACGAGCCGCTGATTTCTCAGGAGACATGGGACGCAGTACAGCGGATGGACAACCACCCGGCCAGAGGCCGCAGCGGCAAGAGCGGCACCGTCTCTTTATTCGGCGGACTGCTGCGGTGTATGGATTGCGGAGCTTCCATGCGGTATATGAGGGACTACCGGAAGAAAGCCAGCGGCAAGGAGCCGGAGTTCAAATCGTATGTCTGCAACCGGTACGCATCTGGCGGCAAAAACGCCTGTTCTTCCCACTACATCAACCAGAAGGTGTTGACGCAAATCGTACTAACGGACATCCGCTGCAAGGCGATGTGGGCGCAGAACGGCCGGGAGAAGCTGCGTGAAAAAATTCTCGCGCAGAAGGAGTCTGCCGGACGGGAAAAACTCAGGACGCTCCAAGCGGAATTGAGCGCCATCGACCGGCGGCTGCCGGAGCTTGACCGGCTGGTGCAGTCCGCCTATGAGGACAAGGTGCTGGGCAAAATCCCGGAAAACCTCTGCGTCCAGCTTCTCAACGGCTACGAAGCCGAATGGAAGGCCAAGCAGGAGCGCAGACGGGAATTGACGGAACAGCTTTCCGCCAGCCGTGAGAACGAGCAGTCTGTGGACGCATGGCTGGACATAGTGCAGGACTACTACGATTTGCAGGAGCTGGACCGTCCCACACTTATGCGGCTGATTCAGAAGATTGAGATCAGCGAGAAGTATGCGGTGGATGATCACGAGGAACGGGACATCCACATCTACTACAATTTTGTCGGTTACATCGAAGTTTGAGCTTGTCATTCTTTATGCGAAGTGAACTAATCCTTGTTTTTGTATGAGCAGCCTAATGGACAAACGCGCGCGATATGCTATAATATATGTTGTGCGATTTCAATAAAAAGATGGGGAATCCCCATCGATTTGAACGGAGGTATGCATGACAAGACAGAAAAAAATTACGGCGGTTCTCCTCTGCCTTTTGGCGATCGTAGTGGTTGTCCTGGTGGTGATCTGGTCGCAGTTTGGGGGGCGCGCCCAAATATATGAGAGCGAATCATATGCGATGGGCACCTATATTCAGCAGACTGTTTATGGAAAGAATGGCCAGGCGGCAGCCACGGCGGCGGCCCAAGCTGTCACCAAACTGGAAAACCAGATTTCCTGGCGTGTGGAGAGCAGCGACATTGCTCGGCTCAATGATGCAGCGGGGACAACATGGGAGGGGATCGATCCTGAAACAACAAAATTGCTTTCCCTTGCACTGGAGGTCGCGCAAAAAAGTGGGGGTGCTTTTGACCCCACCGTTTTGCCGCTGACTTCGCTGTGGCGCATGGAGAGCGATAATCCACACGTGCCGACGGATGCGGAATTGAAAAACGCGTTGCAATATGTTGGATATTCGGATCTGCGTGTCAATACGGATGAGAACACCGCCTCTTTGCGGCGCCACTATGAGGGAATTGATCTTGGCGCGTTGGGTAAAGGCGCTGCCTGCGATACGGTAGAGTCAATTTATCAGCAGTACAAGCTGACTGCTGGCGTAATTGCAGCTGGCGGCAGTATCGGCGTCTATGGCACCAAGCCAGATGGAACGAACTGGCTGATTGCGGTGCGGGACCCCAAAACATCGGATGACGCAGTCGGCAGCATCGGGACTATCCAGTTGGAGAACGGCGAGTTTGTCTCCACTTCAGGTCCCTATGAGAAAAACTTCACGCAAAACGGGAAAACCTATCACCATTTGCTCAACCCCAAAACAGGGATGCCGGAGAATAATGGCCTGGTATCTGTTTCTGTTGTGTGCAAGAACGGTGCGCTCAGCGATGCGTTGTCGACCGCTTGTTTCATTTTGGGCAAGGACAAGGGCGCTGCGCTGGCGGAATCTTATCAGGCGGACATTCTGTTTGTGGAGGAGAACGGCAAGGTGACAGCTTCGGCCGGCATGCAGGAGCGGTTTCAACTGACAAATCACAGCTACTCAATGTCCAGCTGATAGTCGCGTGACTGCTTCTTACTGGATGATACGAAAAAATGTTCCAAAAGCCGGAAGATTTGTTTTTGTTTTTCGTATAATCTATACATTTTATCTGTTTTGTCTATTTCTTTTTCTTGCAAATCCATTATAATTTGGTTTGTGTATAAAAAGCACATTCTTGCCGGGCAATTGATATTTCGGCAGAATCCTTTTAGCAATTCCATTCTACTTTTATAATATAGTTTGGTATTGAAGAGAATTAGAGTTTGGTGTATGGGAGGAATCGATAATGGAATTGAGTTTCCCCAAGAAGCCGTTTCGGACACATGGCGGTACTGCAGTGCCACACCACAAGCACACTGCGAAATGTGAATCGCTGATCATGCCCCCTCCGGGTGAAGTCGTGATTTCCATGCAGCAGCACGTGGGCGCTCCCTGTGTTCCAACGGTCAAACGTGGGGACAGTGTGACGGTTGGGCAAAAGATCGGCGACAGTACCGCTTTTGTCAGTGCACCAATCCATGCCAGTGTTTCCGGAACAGTGAAGGCAATTGAAAAGGTCCTGATGCCCAGCGGCATGTATGCGGATGCAGTGGTCATTGCTTCGGATGGCAAGATGACCCCTTGCCCAGATGTCAGGCCGCCGGTTGTGAACAATCACGAAGACCTTTTGAAGGCTGTGCGCGAGTCCGGGCTGGTTGGCTTAGGCGGCGCTGGCTTTCCGGCGCATGTCAAACTGAATATTCCAGAGGGCAAGACAGTCGACACATTGATTGTAAACGTAGCGGAGTGTGAACCATATCTGACTGCTGACAACCGCGAGGCTTTGGAAAATTCCTGGAGCGTTCTGTCCGGCGTTTACGCCGTCAAGGAGCTTTTGGATGTGCATCGTGTTCTGATTGCGGTGGAGGACAACAAGCCGGAGGTGATCGAGACGCTGCGCAAGATTGCGGATAGCCCGGAGCGCGACCCGAACGATGAGGTGCGGGTATTGCCCTTGAAGGCACGCTACCCACAGGGCGCAGAAAAGGTCCTGATCCAATCCTGCACGGGACGCAAGGTGCCCATGGGGAAGCTGCCTGCGGATGTAGGGTGTGTGGTCATGAATGTGACAAGCATTGCGTTTTTAGCGGATTATCTGAAAACTGGGATGCCGCTGGTCCGCAAGCGCTTGACAGTGGACGGCAATGCGGTGAATGACCCCAAGAATGTAATCGTGCCGATCGGCACGCGCATCCGGGACGTACTGGCTTTTGTCGGGGTTACCAAGCAACCGGATAAGGTGCTGATGGGCGGCCCCATGATGGGCACGGCTGTGCCGAGCCTAGATGTCCCGATTCTCAAACAAAATAACGGTCTTACGTGCTTTTCCGGCAAGGCGGCTCATTTGCCCCACGCCACGGCGTGCATACGCTGCGGCCGTTGCGTCGCAGGCTGCCCGATGAACCTGATGCCTACAAAACTGGAAACATTTTCAAATGCAGGCGATGTGGATGGCCTTTTGGCGTATGATGTGATGGATTGCATGGAATGCGGCACGTGTGCATACAATTGTCCGGCGGGCCGTCCTCTGGTGCAGTCTATCCGAATGGGCAAAGGATTGGTTAAAGCGGCAGGAGGTGCTAAAAAATGACGCAAAAACTGATGGTGTCTTCTTCGCCGCACCTACATACCAACAACAGTACGCGGCGGATTATGGGCGATGTGCTGATTGCGCTTTGCCCGGCAATGGTGATGTCGGTCGTCTATTTTGGATGGCGGGCATTGCTTTTGTTAGTGATTTCGGCGGCGACATGTGTGCTGTGCGAGTATCTCAGCCGTAAAGTCATGAAGCGTGAGCAGACGATCGGCGACCTTTCCGCAGTGGTGACGGGCATCCTTTTGGCAATGAATGTGCCGAGCAATTTGAATCCGCTGATGCTGATGTTGGGCGATTTGATCGCAATTGTTGTGGTCAAGCAGATGTTTGGCGGCATTGGCCGGAATTTTGTCAATCCCGCCCTGATGGCGCGCATCATTTTGATGAACTCATTCCCAGGCCCCATGTCGAGCTGGCCGCAACCCTTCTCAGCGGACGCTACAACCAGCGCTACGCCACTGGGAATCCTCAATGAGGGCGGACAGTTTACGCCCGACTATTTGCAGCTTTTCATCGGAAACCGGGGCGGTTGTTTGGGCGAGACCTGCGCGGTTGCGCTTCTGGTCGGCTTTGTCTATTTGCTGGTGCGTAAGGTCATTACGCCAACTATTCCGCTGTTTTACATTGGTACAGTCGCCGTTTTGTCGCTGGCCATGGGACGCGATGTCCTGGTCGATCTGTTGTGTGGCGGCCTGCTGCTGGGTGCCATCTTTATGGCGACCGACTACACCACCAGCCCCATTACGTTTAAAGGCAAAATTATTTATGCCATTGGATGTGGCTGCCTGACGATGATTATCCGCAACTTTGGCTCGTTGCCGGAGGGCGTTTCGTACTCCATCATTCTGATGAATATTTTGACGCCGCTGATTGAGCGGGTAACAAAACCGCATGCATTTGGCGCGCCTCTGAAGAAAGGAAAGGGGGCGGCAAAATCATGAAAGCCAAAATTAGCGGAAAGGAAATTGCGAAACCCGTGATCGTCCTGTTTTTGATCTGCCTGTTTGTGTCGGCTGCTTTGGCAGCCAGCAATCTGCTGACCAAAGACAAGATCGCGCAGATCAACCTCCAGACCGAACAGGAAAGCCAGAAACAGGTTTTGCCGGACGCAGATACCTTTGAGACCGCCTCCGCTTCTGATGGAACGGCCTATGTGGTAGGCAAAAAGGGCAGCGAAGTCGTTGGCTATGTGTTTACGACATCAAGCAAAAGCTATGGCGGTGACCTCGATGTGATGACGGGCATCAGTGCCGATGGCAAGATCAGCGGTGTCAATCTGCTGAGCATTGACGACACGCCTGGCCTCGGTCTAAATGCCCAGAAGGACGATTTCCGCAATCAGTATAAACAGTCTGTCCCCGCTTCCGGAAAGTTTGAAGTCAACAAAAATGGACAGACAGGAGACGGACAAATTGCCGCACTGACAGGCGCAACTATCACCAGTAAGGCTGTCACAGACGCCGTCAATCAGGCGGTTGCACTCTATAATACTGTGAAAGGGGGCGCATGAGAATGGCGGAAAAGAAAACGAGCCTTTGGCACGAATTTAGCAAAGGCCTGATTAAAGAAAACCCGGTGCTTCGTCTGGTGCTCGGATGCTGCTCGACACTGGCACTTTCGACGGCTGCCAGCAATGCCATTGGCATGGGCATTGCTACGACGTTTGTGCTGATCTGTTCCAATGCTGTCATCTCCCTGTTGCGCAATGTGATTCCGGACAAGGTTCGTATTCCGTGTTATATTGTGGTTATTGCAGGCTTTGTTTCCATTGTCCAGATGCTGATCAGCGCCTTCTCCCCTGCCCTGAAGGATGCAATGGGCATCTACTTGCCGCTGATCGTGGTCAACTGCATCATTTTGGGCCGGGCAGAAGGCTTTGCCAATAAGCATAAGGTATTGCCCAGCATCATGGATGGCTTGGGCATGGGCCTTGGCTTTACCATCACACTGCTGATGATGGGCGTTATCCGTGAGATTCTGGGCTCCGGCACATTTTTCGGTATCCAAGTGCTGCCCTCCATGTACCCTGGGATCATCATCTTTCTTCTGCCGCCCGGCGGCTTCTTCGTGTTTGGCATTTTGATCGCCATTACCAACCACATTACCCGCAAAAAGGGTGGCAAACCAGCGGAAATTGGCTGCAACAGCTGCCCCATGGCTTCGAGCTGCGGCCATATCGAAGAACGCAAACGTCGCCTCGCCGCCCAAGTTTCTAAAGGGGGTGAGGATTGATGAACGCATCGTTTCTTGCAACACTGCTCTCCATCTTCCTTTCCTCCATCCTGACGGAGAATTACATTCTCAGCAAGTTCCTTGGTATCTGCCCCTTCCTGGGTGTTTCCAAGAAACTGGATACCGCGACAGGCATGAGCCTGGCGGTAATTGTGGTTATGGTCATTTCAACTGCGGTGACCTTCCCCATCGAGCAGTTCCTGCTCAAGCCTTTAGACATCGACTATCTTCAAGTTGTCGTATTTATTCTGGTCATTGCCTCTCTGGTGCAGTTAATTGAAACGATCCTGAAAAAATTTGTACCGGCCCTTTACCAGTCACTAGGCATTTATCTGCCGCTGATCACGACAAACTGTGCTGTGCTTGGCATCACGCAGCTTGTTTTGACCAAGGGTGAAAATTATGGCCAGGCGCTGGTTAATGCGTTCGGTTCTGGCGTCGGTTTCCTGGTGGCAATGGTCATCTTTGCCGGCGTACGGGAGCGTCTAGCGCACAATCCCATTCCGAAGTTTTTGGAGGGGCTCCCCATCACGCTGATATCGGCATCGCTGACGGCGGCTTCCTTCCTGGGCTTCGCCGGTGTAGTGGATGGCATCTTTGGCCCCATTACCCTGACGGCCCCGACTTCGAATGTCATGGAATTGACCGGCGCAGCACAAGTGTTGGTGCCGATCATTCTGGTGTGTGTCATTGGCATTGTGTTTGGCTTGATCCTGGCGATTGCATCTACGGTACTTGAAGTGCCAAAGGATCAAAAGGAAGAGGATATCCGCGCCATGCTGCCGGGCGCCAACTGCGGCGCATGCGGCTTTTCCGGTTGCGACGGCTATGCCGCTGCATTGGCAAAGGGCGAAGCGAAACCGGGACTGTGCGCGCCAGGCGGCCCGGCTGTTGCGAATGCAATTGGCGAATACCTCGGTGTTGGCAACGCTGATGTAGAGCAGAAGGTCGCGGTAGTTTGCTGCATGGGAAACGATGACAACAGCACCGACCGTGTAGCTTATGAAGGGATTGACCGTTGTGCCGCTGCAAATCTGGTGGCCGGCGGCAAAGCAAGCTGCAATTATGGCTGCCTGGCAGAGGGAGACTGCGTGCGTGCTTGCCAGTATAATGCCATTGAGATCTGCAATGGTGTGGCGATTGTGGATGATACCCGTTGCGTTGGCTGCACCATGTGTGCGCAAGCTTGCCCGCGCCATTTGATTGCGATGGTGCCGAAACGCCGCAAAGCGGTCAATCGCTGCTCCAACTGCGACAAGGGCACTGCGACCAGCAAGGTCTGCCGCGTCGGCTGCATAGGCTGCGGCAAGTGTATGCACGTTTGTCCGAAAGGCGCGATTACCATCGAAAACGCTTGCGCAAAGGTGGATTATGAAAAGTGCGTTGGCTGCGGTTTGTGTGCGAAAGAATGTCCGCGCCATTGCCTAACGATGTTACTTGTTCCGAAACCAGTCCCGGTTGCGCCGACTGCTACGACTGCAAAGGCATCAAAATAACCAACAGCCGTACAAAATGAGATGCCAGCCCCGCTGGAAATGCCTTTCCTGGCATCCAGCGGGGCTGGCATTGTTTTTGTGTTTTTTGTAAAGGGTGTGTGGCCGTTCCGGCTTTGGCTTTTAAGGCTGCGGTAACATCCGCCGCAGATATTGACCCGTATAGGAAGCCGGCACTGCCGCAACCTGTTCCGGTGTGCCCTGGGCGACAATCTGCCCACCGGCATCACCGCCCTCCGGGCCGAGGTCGATGATCCAGTCGGCGGTTTTGATGAGGTCTAGGTTATGCTCGATTACCACCACAGTATTTCCACTTTCCACCAACTTTTGCAAAACCTGAATCAGCCGGTGCACATCGGCGATATGCAGGCCTGTGGTGGGCTCATCCAGAATATAAATTGTGCGTCCGGTCGGCCGTTTGCTCAATTCGGCGGCCAGCTTCACGCGCTGTGCCTCGCCGCCAGAAAGCGTGGTGGCAGGCTGCCCGACCTTGATATATCCGAGTCCAACATCCATCAACGTTTGCAAGCGCCGCGCGATGCGTGGGATTGAGCTGAAGAAGGAAAGCGCTTCTTCGACGGTCATTTCCAGCACGTCATAAATGTTTTTGCCCTTATATTTGATCTCCAGCGTTTCCCGGTTATAGCGTTTGCCATGGCAGACGTCGCAGGGAACATAGAGATCCGGCAAAAAGTGCATTTCGATTTTCAGAATTCCATCGCCTTCGCAGGCTTCGCAGCGGCCGCCTTTGATATTGAAGGAAAAGCGTCCGGCGGTGTAGCCACGCAGTTTAGCATCCTGCGTATTGGCGTAAAGATTGCGGATGTCGGTAAAAACGCCGGTATACGTGGCCGGATTGGAGCGTGGTGTGCGGCCAATGGGACTCTGGTCAATGGCAATCACCTTGTCCAGGGCCTCCAGCCCGCGGATGGCTTTGCATTTGCCAGCATGAACCTTGGCGCCATTGAGCTGTGCCGCCAGGGATTTATACAAGATCTCATTGACTAGAGAACTTTTTCCGGAGCCGGAAACGCCAGTCACACAGACAAATTCTCCCAGTGGTATATCCACCGTGATTTGCTTGAGATTGTTTTGGCTGGCACCGATGATGCGCAACTTTTTACCATTTCCCTTCCGGCGCGTCTCCGGAACCTCAATCCGGCGTTTGCCACTCAAGTATTGCCCGGTAATGGAGGCTTCACAGTTGACGATATCGGCGGGACTTCCATTGAAAATCACCTCACCGCCATGCACACCTGCGCCGGGTCCGATGTCTACAATGTGATCTGCGGCGCGCATCGTGTCTTCATCGTGTTCCACGACAATAACGGTATTGCCCTGATCGCGCAAGTGCTTAAGCGTGGCCAGCAGTTTGTCGTTGTCGCGCTGGTGCAGACCGATGCTCGGTTCATCGAGAATATAGACGACGCCCATCAAAGAGGAACCGATCTGCGTTGCCAGGCGAATGCGCTGGCTCTCCCCTCCGGAAAGCGTTCCGGCTGCGCGGGAAAGCGTCAGATAACCGAGCCCAACGCTCTGTAAAAAGCCTAACCGTGACCGGATTTCCTTCAAAATCGGTTTGGAAATCGCCGCAGCCTGGCCTTCCAGCTGAATGGTATCGAGAAATGCCAGGGCTTGATCCACTGACTGATCGCAGAAAGCGGCGATGTTCTTCTCCCCCACGGTCACGGCCAGACTCATGGGATTCAACCGCTGGCCGTGGCAGGCTTCACAGGGCACGCTGCTCATATAGGACTCGATTTCCTCTTTGATCCAGTTGCTGCCCGTCTCGCGGAAACGACGCTCCAGATTGTTGATAATTCCCTCAAACGTCGTCTTGTATTTGCCAGATCCATATTCGTTTTTGCGGTGCACTTCGATTTGTTCGCCACCAGTACCATAAAGGAGCACCTGGATCACTTCCTCTGGAAGATCCTGGATTGGCGTATCCAGCGAAAAATGGTAGTGCTTTGCGAGCGCCTCCATATACATTGTGGCAATCGTGCTGCCTTCCATCGCCCAGCCGCTTCCCTTGACTCCGCCCTGGCGGATGGATAGAGTCTTGTCCGGCAGAATGCGGTCCGGATCAATGCGCATAAAAACGCCCAGACCCGTGCATTTTGGGCAGGCGCCGACCGGGCTGTTAAAGGAGAACATCTGCGGCGTCAGCTCATCTACACCCAGGCCGTGTTCCGGGCAGGCGTAATTCTGGCTAAATAGATAGTCCTGATCAGGCTCGCCATCCTGCCCGAGCCGGTTGACAACCATAATGCCGCCAGTCAGGGAAGCAGCCGTTTCCAGGCTGTCCGCCAGACGCGTACGAATATTTTCATGGATTACCAAGCGGTCAACGATGATATCAATTGTGTGCTTTTTATTCTTTTCCAGGGAAATGGATTCGGACAGATCATAGAGAATACCGTCCACTCGAACGCGGACAAAGCCGCTCTTGCGCGCGGCATTCAACTCTTTCTGGTGCGTACCCTTGCGTCCGCGAACCACAGGCGCCATGACCTGGATCTTTGTGCGCGGCGGCAGCTGCATGACGCGGTCCACGATTTGGTCAATGGTTTGCTGCTCAATCACCCGGCCACAGACTGGACAGTGCGGCGTCCCGACGCGGGCATAGAGAAGGCGCAGATAATCATAGATTTCTGTGACGGTGCCCACAGTGGAACGCGGGTTTTTGGAAGTGGTTTTCTGATCGATCGAGATTGCAGGCGACAGACCGTCGATCGAATCAACATCCGGTTTTTCCATCTGCCCCAAAAACATTCGCGCATAAGAGGATAACGACTCCATATAGCGCCGCTGCCCTTCCGCATAAATCGTGTCAAAGGCCAGGCTGCTTTTACCAGAGCCGGATAGCCCTGTAAAGACAATCAGCTTGTCGCGGGGGATTTCCAAGCTGATATTTTTGAGGTTATGCTCCCGCGCCCCCCGGATTACAATCTTTTGAGCGGGCATGTCATTCTCCCTTTCTGAGTTCCTCGATGCGGTCACGCAGATATGCTGCGTGTTCGAATTCCAAAATCTTGGCTGCGGCCTTCATTTCCTTGGTCAGGCGCTCAATTTCCAGCTTGCGCTCGATCGGCGACAGATGCTTTTTCTTGCGCTTGCTCTTTTTCTCTTCCTTCGTCGAGGAAATTTCCAGCACATCGGCAACCTTTTTCTGAATCGTCTTTGGCGTGATGCCGTGTGCCTGGTTATAGGCTTTTTGGAGACTGCGGCGGCGCTCTGTTTCGCGGATGGCTGCCTCCATGCTGGGCGTTACCACGTCGCCATACAAAATGACCTCACCGTTTGCATTGCGGGCTGCGCGGCCAATCGTCTGGATCAAGCTGCGTTCGCTGCGCAGAAAGCCCTCCTTGTCAGCATCCAAAATTGCAACCAGGCTGACCTCTGGAATATCCAGTCCCTCGCGCAACAGGTTGATGCCGACCAATACATCGAATTCGCCCAGGCGCAGGTCGCGGATAATCTCCTGACGTTCCACGGTATCGATGTCGTGATGCATATAGCGAACGCGAATTCCGAGATTTTCCAGATAAGCAGTCAAATCCTCAGCCATCTTTTTGGTCAGCGTTGTCACCAGGACACGCTCCTTGTGCGCAGCACGTACGTTGATTTCCGACACCAGGTCGTCAATTTGCCCATCTGTCGGCTTGACGATAACCTCTGGGTCCAGCAGGCCGGTCGGGCGGATGATCTGTTCGACCACCTGCGTGGCCTTTTCCAGCTCAAACTTTCCCGGCGTGGCGCTGACGAAGATCGCCTGATGGATGTGGCTGTAAAATTCGTCAAAGCTCAAAGGGCGGTTGTCATA
Organism: uncultured Oscillospiraceae bacterium; assembly: GCA_900554535.1. Classification (GTDB taxonomy): domain Bacteria; phylum Bacillota; class Clostridia; order Oscillospirales; family Acutalibacteraceae; genus Caproicibacterium. Next base: position 14,252 of record USIA01000008.1, read on the forward strand.
GGCGCTCGGCAGACGGAAACCAAAGTCCACCAATGTCTTTTTGCGCGCCCGATCGCCCGCCAGCATGCCACCGACCTGCGGCAGCGTGACATGGGATTCATCTACAAAGAGCAGGAAATCCTCCGGAAAATAATCGAGCAGCGTAAACGGCGGGCTGCCCGCCGGGCGACCAGAGAGAACCCGCGAATAGTTTTCGATCCCTTTACAGAAGCCGATTTCCTGTAGCATTTCCATGTCATAGGTGGTGCGTTCGCGGATGCGCTGCGCCTCGATCAATTTGCCCTGCGATTCGAAAAACCGAACCCGCTCGCGCATCTCTGCCTCGATGTCGCCGATTGCGCGCATCATCTTTTCGCGCGGAACAATATAATGGGATGCCGGGTAAATGGCCACATGCTTGAGCTCTGCCCTCAATTCACCGGTCAGGGAATTGATTTCACTGATCCGGTCCACTTCATCCCCAAAGAATTCAATGCGCACAACCACATCGTTAGAATAGGAGGGAAACACCTCCACCACATCGCCCCGCACGCGAAATTTATTGCGTGTCAGTTCCAGATCGTTGCGCTCATATTGCAATTCTACCAGCTTTTTGAGCAGCGCGTCGCGGTCCTTTTGCATGCCAGGGCGCAGGGAGATCACCATGCTGCGGTAATCGATCGGGTCACCCAGCGAATAGATGCAGCTTACACTGGACACGATGATGACATCTCGCCGCTCGGAAAGCGCGCTCGTTGCAGAGTGGCGCAGCTTATCAATTTCGTCATTGATGGCGGAGTCCTTTTCGATATACGTATCGGTCTGGGCGATATACGCTTCCGGCTGATAGTAATCGTAATAGGAGACAAAATACTCCACAGCAGAGTTCGGGAAAAAGGCACGGAATTCCGAGCAAAGCTGCGCAGCTAACGTTTTGTTGTGCGCCAAAACGAGGGTGGGCTTTTGCACCTGCGCGATGATATTCGCCATGGTAAACGTCTTGCCGGAGCCCGTCACGCCCAGCAGCGTCTGCTCCTTATCGCCCCGCCGAATTCCCTCCACCAGCTTGGCAATGGCCTGTGGCTGGTCACCGGTTGGCTGATACGGCGCCACCAATTGAAATCCTGCCTGTTCACTCATGGTTGTCTCTCCAAAATGATCAAAAATTCATATATCAATTGTCTAAAATAGAACAAACGTTTCTCATGCTATCTTACCGCGTTCCCTGTTTCTTGTCAATCCCTTTTCACAGCGCCGCAAACAGAAAAAAGCAGCCAACCACGCGATTGTGCTGCTTGCGAATGCGGCTTTGATTCAAGAGCAAAGCGGCTTGGCTTCTGTCATGTGGCGCAGGTAAAAAGCGCGGAAATCTGGATCTTCGCCCAGTCCATGCAGGATGAGCTCCACCGCCATTCCAGTGGCTTGCAAAACAGATTTCCAGCTATTAGGATTTTTTCCGGCCATATCCTGGAATGCGTGTTCTCCGGCCACCAGCATCAGCGGCGCCAGGCGCACCTTTCGATATTTGGTTTTCAGTTGTGGTAAAATATCGTACAAAGTGGGATAACCATCTACCGTCGCGACCCAAAGATCCTGCCTGCCGGAGAGTTGCATTCTATAGGCTAATGCCGGATAAACCGCATTGGCGGGGTGCGGAGAGCCGTGCCCCATAAAAATTGTGCAGACGCCTGCCTCTTGTGGAAAACGGCTGCAAAGAAGCGCGGATGCTTCGCATAGGTCCCGAGACGTCGCCAGCATAGGCAGACCCACGCGGATCGACGCTCGCTTTTGGTAACCGCGCAGGATATGCAGAAGCCGGTCATATTCTTCCCCACAAATCAGGTACGTCGGCTGAACGAGAATCTCGCGGAAGCCATCGGCCAGCAAAAGCTCCCTCGCCTGCTCCGGCGCATCGATGTGGATGCCGATTTCCGCTAGACTGTGGCGAATACGGCGGCTGGTATAGGCCACAGCTATGTGGTGGCCCGGATACGCCTTTCGGATTTCAGCTTCCACAGCGCCGATGGTATTGGCGCGTGTTTTCGCGTAACGGGTGCCAAAGCTGGCCACTAGAATTGCCTGAGGCAAATGAATTCCTCCATCTTCCTGATTGATTTAATCGTCATCTTCTTGGTCGGGGTTGGCTACACGGCGGAACGGAGGGGAGCTGAGGTCCGCCGGCTCTTCAGACAGCACGTCGAGCTGGCGCAGCAGGCCGCTCTGATAGAGCGACACATAGTCGTTGCCCGCAAAAATGACGTGGTCCACCAACATGACTTCCACGTTTTTGAGCGCAGCCGCCACCTCACGCGTCGCCTCCAGATCTTGACGCGAGGGCAGCAGGTCGCCGCTGGGATGGTTGTGTGCCAGATATGCATAAACCGCGTCGTACTGCACGGCTTTTTGGACAAGGCGTTTGATATAGATGTTGGCCGTGATGGCCGTGCCCTCGTCAATCATATCGCAAAACAATAAATGGCTGCGGCTGTCCAGCAGCAAAAGCCCCACATATTCGTGCTGGCGGCCGACAAACAGGGTTCGTAGATAGTCGATCGCGTCCTGTGGCCCGGCAAAGCGGCTTTGCGTCTGGCTGCTGCGCAGGTAGCGGCGGTAGGCATCTGGCAGCAATTTGAGTAACAGAGCCGTGTTCTCGCCGACTCCTTTGACCTTGACCAGCTCTTCCACCGGCGCATCCAACACATCAGCCAGACTGCCAAAGCGGTCGATCAGGCGATGCGCAATCGGATTGGTGTCCTGGTATGGAATGCTATAAAATAAAAGCAGTTCCAGCACTTCATGTTCGGCAAATCCATCCAGTCCATTTTTGCGATAGCGATCTCGCAACCGTTGCCGATGGCCAGCATGTAAATTTTTTGAATCCCCCGCCATTTTCGAGCCACCCCTTCCGACTCCTTTCCCCATATTATACACGAAACACGGTGTTTTGAAAAGAACGAGGCAAATCGACGGCCAATAAAAGGCATACGCGAATTTTCATGCCTAAAACTGTGAAACATTCATTTTGACTAATTGATGGGATTTACAGTGTTTTTTCTTTTGAATTTCACTGTTTTTAGGGCTTGCTGCTCCGGAGGATTTCTTCCTCGGTGGTACTGCCGGTGGGCGGCGGGTTATTTAGTTGTGTAAAATTCTCAAACAATATGGCAGTTTAGGTCCATATTGGTCCGAAGATGACACATCCCGGAAACGCACAATTTATCCCTTTAAACCTCTTGATTGTCTATCCATATCTTCAATTACAATGTCATAGATTTCTCCTAGGCCAGCACAATATTCAAGGACTTTCCAAGGTTCATTGGTATGGAAATGAATTTTGATTACCTTTTCGTCTCCAATGGCCAATAAGCAGTCACCTTTAAAATTTTTTGCGAAATAATCATTGATTTTGCCCTCGTTAAGATTTTCTCCCTCAATCAATAATTGCGTATCATATTTAAACTCCAACATTGTTTTGCGCCTCCATAATTTTCTAGTTGTAGATGATTTCATTATACTATGCCCAGTTGTTTTTGGAAATAGAGAAATTGGAAGCTGAATACATGGAAATAATTTTCAATATAAGGAATTTTCAGACAAAAAGTCCATAAAAAGAATAGATGCTACCATCCAGATCAGTGGCAGTGTGGCGCCTTCGTGATAATTGACAGTAGCCACAATCCATCCATTGGTTTATACTTTTGGCACTCACCTGCCAAAACCGTAAATGCCGCGAAATCCTTCAAAATAAGGCTCTGTGACACTTGATACGCACAAAAGGGTTTTTCTTTCGACGTTTCTATGCTATAATCGGTTAGATAAGAAAGAGGGTGCCCGATTGAAAACCGTCACCATTGGCGAAAACGATGCTGGCCAACGTCTGGACAAGTTTCTGACCAAGACGTTCCCCAACTTGCCGCAGTCGATGCTGTATAAGGCGATCCGCAAAAAGGACATCAAGTTGGGCGGCAAGCGCTGTCCAATCAATGCGCGCCTCTGCGCAGGGGATGTACTGACCTTATATTTAAAGGATGAATTTTTGCAGCAGGCGCCAGAGCAGTTTGATTTTTTAAAGGCGCCACAAAAGCTTCATATTCTTTACGAAGATGAGAACCTGCTTTTGGTGGATAAGCAGCCCGGCCTGATCGTGCATCCGGATGCGCATTACCATTTTGATTCTCTGATTGCGCGCATCCAGCATTATCTGTATGCAAAGGGCGAATATGACCCCCACGCTGAGCAGAGTTTTGCTCCCGCTTTGGTCAACCGCATTGACCGAAATACAGGCGGCATTGTTATAGCGGCCAAAAATGCGGAGGCATTACGCATTTTGAACCAGAAACTCAAGGACCGCGAGCTGTGTAAGGAATATCTCTGTCTGGTGCATGGCCATTTGCACCCACAGGAAGCGACGTTGGAGGGCTTTCTAGAAAAAAACGAACGGCAAAATCGCGTCTATATCCATAAACGGCCGGTGCCTGGTGGCAAGACAATCCGCACACGTTATCGCGTCTTACAGGAAAAGCGGGACTGTTCCCTATTGGAGGTAACGCTTCTGACTGGCCGCACCCATCAAATCCGTGCCCACATGGCCAGCATCGGCCACCCGCTGCTGGGCGACGGCAAATATGGCACCAATGCGCAAAATAAGCCGTTTGGCCTACGTTATCAGGCATTATATTCCTATAAACTGCGGTTTCACTTTACGACAGACGCGGGCTGCCTGGCATACCTGAATGGAATGACGGTCGAAGCCAAAGACATCTGGTTTTTGCCGCTGTTTGCTCAATGGCCTTAAGGCAATTCACTGTTGGTGAACAGCATTTTTTTGCTGGTACTGAGGACAGAAAAGGCTGCTCGTATACCAGCATAGCGGGCCATTGTCAGCTTGGCCTTACCTTTGATTTTCAGTCAGACTTCCAAAAAGAAAGGACAAAACGTTATGGCTACCAATTATGAACGGTTTGGCCTGACGCCCGACTGTAATCTGCGGCAGTTGAAGCATGCTTATCGAAAGCTACGGCGGGAGCTGCCCCCCGGCGACAAGGCGGCCGCGGTTTCCCTTCGAAAGGAATATGATGACTTGCGCAGTGACCTGCGGCTGCGCAGAAAGGATGTCCCGGCAATTGTCAGTTTTTTTAGTCGTTTTGGCTTTCTCACTTTTGGCATCGCTGTGGGCATTGTTGTCGCGGCCTGCCTGGTGCATTATTTTCTCTCACTGATTACTCCAAACTTTTTTCCAAATTCCGCCTATCCGGATCTGGCCCTGCGCTTTAGTAAAGCACTGGCCGGATACATTGGGCACCTGGTTTTTTATATATGCTTTGTTCTGATCTATATTTTCAGCAGCTTGCGCCGTAGAAAAACAACTGGCATGCGCCATTTGTGCGCAGGCTTTGTGTTTGGCTGTATCGTGCTGGGGCTGGGATTGCTGCTGCCCACCAATCTGTTCAGCAATACGGGAGCCATGCTGATGGACCTCCCCAACTTGCGGTCGGGCAAGCTGGCAGTGGCAGAACATGTGCAGATCAGTCCGGCAGTTTCGCGCATCACAATTCCCTTCGGAGAATCCCTGCATGCAGGTGTCAAACATACGATTTATTTCCCGAAAGACACCTATACGGGCGATGGGGATATTGCGACGGTCTATTACCTGCCGCACACCCGTGCAGCAGGAAAAATTGATTTGGAGGCCAAGAAAGCGGACTTGCTCTCTTTTTCAAACGGCATAGCAAGAACCGTTGACGCGGCCGGCCATACCCTTTCCATAGAACGGGACACCGGCATCTTTCAGATGCAAAAACAGGACGGCACCTTGGTACAGGCAGCACTGCCCCGTATGTCCAATGGCTTTCTCAGTGGACGGGTTGGGATCGGCACATTGCCAAGCGGAAACGGTTTTGCCTGCTATACGGTTGGTCAGCAGACTATGCTGGCGGTGTTGGATCCGCAGACTGGCGAATATAAAGGAAATTGGGACTTGGGCAATGGAACGCCTTGCGCACTATACCAAAACAACAATCTGTTGTTGATCTTGACGCGGCAGGCCGAGGGAAACTCTTCTCTGCTCAGCCAATATGACTATTCCCTTGCCCTTTATGATGCCAAGACCAGTACTTTGCTGTATCAATCCAAGAAACCCGTTGTTTCCCGCGCCGAACTGGACGTTGGCGGATTTACGGCGAATTCCGTCTGGTTGACAAAATCCTCTACCTTTGAAAATCAGGCGGAATTTCGCTTTGTACTGCCCGCAGATTGTATGCAGCAGTTGAAGAAACCGATGGCAACGTATTATTGAAATTGGACGCAGTCAATGAAACTTACAATTTCTGCTTGTCCTTGGCATCAAAATATGCTATAATGTACCTGTTCCCCGAGGAGCGGGGTTTTAAAAATTGAGAGAAGATCATTGCAAACAGGCAGCCTTCAACAAGAAAGGCTGCCTGTTTGCGTTTAATTTCGGGTTTTTCGCCGCAATCCGCTGTACTGTGACTTGTTCACACTGTCTGATCGGCCAAAAGAGACTTTGCGCCTTCTCATGCATCGTTTTCGTCAGAGCAGCGCCGCGCTTGCACGCTTTATGCTGGGATAAGAAGGATTTATAACAGGATAAAATGGGCTAAAGCATAGGCAATCGAAATAATACACTAAAGCGTGGCTTAGCCCCTCCGGGTACGGCTGTGCTTTGGCCCCTTCTTTTTGCTGGATTGCTGCGCTTTCTGCTTGGTGGTGCGGCGGTGTTGCGGCTTTCCTTCCGACACACTTGCATGTCCGGACCAGGGCGTAATCAGGCAGTGCTTGTCCCAGCCGATCAGGTCTTCCCTGCCAGCTGCTTTCAGCGCTGCCATAACCAGCGGCTTATTTTTGGGATTGCGAAATTGCAGCAAAGCACGCTGCTCGCTTTTTTCCTTACGCGTGCGCGGCACATAAACCGGCTGCATGGTGCGTGGATCCAGCCCGGTATAGAACATGCAGGTTGAAAGCGTTCCCGGCGTCGGATAAAAGTCCTGCACTTGCTGTGGATCGTGGCCGGTCTTTTTCAGGTAAAGTGCCAGCTGAACGGCATCCTGTATGGTGCATCCGGGATGCGACGACATCAGGTAAGGCACCAGGTACTGTTTCATGCCGAGCCGTGCATTCATCTGTTCATATTTTTTCTGAAATGCCTGGTAGACTTCAAAATGTGGCTTACCCATAGCATCCAACGTGTGGTCCGAGCAGTGTTCCGGCGCTACTTTCAGCTGGCCGCTGACATGGTATTTGACCAGCTCCTCGAAAAAGGCCTCGTCATGGGCGGCCATCAGGTAATCAAAGCGGATGCCGCTGCGAATGAATACCTTTTTGATGCCTGGAATCGCTCGCAGTTCCTGCAGCAGCTTTAAATAGTCGGTGTGGCTGGTGTCCAGATTTTTGCAGGGGGTCGGCGCCAGGCATTTGCGGCCTTTACAAAGGCCGCGTTGCAATTGCTGCTGACAGGATGGATGGCGGAAATTGGCCGTTGGCCCGCCAATGTCATGAATATATCCTTTAAAACGCGGATTATGCACAAAGCTGCGCGCTTCCCGCAGAATGGATTCGTGGCTGCGCACCGTAACCATTCGACCCTGGTGAAAGGCAAGCGAGCAAAAATTGCAGGCGCCAAAGCAGCCGCGGCAACTGACAATGGAGAACTCCACTTCCGCAAAACCGGGCACACCGCCATCTTTGTCGTAATCCGGATGCCACATGCGCGCATAGGGCAGTGCATAGACCTCGTCGAGCTCCGGCGTGGAAAGCGGGCGCATGGGCGGGTATTGGATCAGGTATTTGATGCCAAATGGCTGCACAACTGTCCGGCCGCGGACACTATCCTGCTCTTCGCTTTGCAGCTTTGTGGCCAGCGCATAGGCGGTTTTGTCCTTGCGGACCTGCTCGGCGGAGGGACATTCCAGGTAAGGGCCTTCCGGCGGCGCGGAGCGGATTACGCAGGTGCCGCGGATATCATCCAACTGCTGCACAGGGGTGCCTGCTGCCAGGGCGTTGCAAATTTCAGCCGTCTGCAACTCTCCCATGCCATACATTAGAATATCCGCGCTGCTATCTACCAAAATTGAATTGCGCACGGAATCGCTCCAGTAATCGTAATGTGCGAACCGGCGCAAAGAAGCTTCCAGACCGCCGATTGCGATCGGAATGTTTCCATACGCCTCTCGGATGCGGTTGCAGTATACGATGACTGCGCGGTCAGGCCGCAGGCCCATTTTGCCGCCCGGTGAATAGGCGTCCACAGAGCGGTGCTTTTTGGCAACCGTATAGTGCGCAACCATGGAATCAATATTCCCCGCATTGACCAGAAAGCCATAGCGCGGCCTGCCCAAGCGCTGAAAGTCGGCATCCGTGTGCCAGTCGGGCTGACTGATAACGCCAATTGTATACCCCAGGTGCTCCACCCAGCGGGAGATTAACGCTGTGCCAAACGAAGGGTGGTCAACATAGGCGTCCCCCGTCACAATGATAAAATCCAACTGGTCAATGCCGCGCTGCCGCAGATCCTCTCTTGATACAGGCAAAAAATGTTTACGGTCCATCGCTTCCTCCTCGCACAACGCCGAGACGCATCCAATCGGATAGGCCCGCACGATTCAACTTCCATCCAGCATGATACGATTTAGTATAACACATCTGCTGCATTTTGACTACGGGCTCTGCTTGGAAGACTGGCAGCGCATAAAAAGCGTTCCAGTTGCAAAGACTAGAAAGGCGTGGCTGGCAGCAAGCGGCCTCGCGTTATACATTTTATCAACGCTGCTGCGGGGACGATTTGGGGAGCCAGGCAATCTCATTTACAATGGTTCGCTAAGGCTGCGCCGCCCATCATTCTACTCGCATAGCGCATGCGTTCGTTGTCTGGATTTTATCGGGAGGCATATCACTGTGTGGGGAATTATATGGAGCATTGCCGCAGGCGCTGCCATGAGTCTGCAAGGTGTTTTGAACACGCGCTTGAGCGGAAAAATCGGCCTGTATGAATCGAATCTGCTGGTGCAGGGCGTAGCCTTTGCGCTGTCGGCTGTGGCAGTCTTGTTTTTGGGAAAAGGAAATTTCTCCGCGTTGGCGGGAACAAATCGTCTCTATTTACTGGGAGGCGTGCTGGGACTGGCCATTACGATCACGGTCATGCTGGCAATTAAGGGCATGGGGCCGACAGTGGCGATTTCCGTCATCCTGATCGCGCAACTGCTGGTCGCAGCGATTATCGATGCCTTTGGCTGGTTTGGCACAGAGCGGGTCGCCTTTGGATGGCAGAAATATGTCGGCGTGGGATTGATGATTGCGGGGGTTCTTTTCTTTAAATGCAAATAAAAGACCCGGCTCAAAGCCAGGTCTCCAGACGCGCAAGCAGCGCGTCCTTTTTTGCTTTCGGCATAAATGCGGCATTGACTGCATTGCAGTTTAGATACACAAGATCTTTTAGGCTAAATCCGATAGATTGCAACTTTTCATACTCTTTTTCCAGCGTTGTGCAGGATACCGTGCGATTGTCCGTGCTGACACAGACAGGAATCCCAAATTTATAGAAAGTGCGGATCGGGTGCTGTGCCAAAGACGGCACAGCATGTGTTTGCAAGTTGCTTGTCGGGCACATTTCCAGCGTAATGCCCTCTCGACGGAGCAAATCCATGGTGGAAGCGGATTGTGCGGCGCTACAGCCATGCCCAATGCGATGGGCGCCAAAGGAAACCGCGGTGCGGATCGTTTCCGGACCAGAAGCCTCCCCCGCGTGGATCGTGAACGGGATTCCCAGATGGGTAGCCCGCTGGAACAGCGGCCGGAAATCTTCCATCGGCCGCTTTCCTTCAGCGCCAGCCAAATCTACTCCGACAACGCCAGACTTGCGGTATGCGCCAGCCAGTTCAAAAGTGAGGGCGTTCTGCTTGTCGACGTCTTCTCCGCCAGTGACCATGGCACAAAGCAGCAGGCCCGCATCAATCGGCAGCTCTGCACAGGCGCGCTGCATACCATGCAGCACGGCTTCAATGGCGTCTTCCTGTTTGAGCCCGGCCTGCATGTGCAGTTGTGGTGCAAAGCGCACTTCTGCATATGCCACACCATCGGCTACGCAATTGCATAGAAGGCGATAAGACGCGCGTTCCAGCGCCTCTGCGCTTTGCAAAAGCAGTCCTGGCAGGCGAAAACAACGCAGATATTCCTCCAGGCTTTGGCAGTCGGGCTGAACTTCCATCCGACGGCGCAACGCCAAGATTCCTTCCTCTGGACGCATCAGGCCCTGTGCAAGCGCCATATCTTGCGCCTCGTAGAGGTCCAGAGATCCGTCCAAATGTAGATGTAGTTCCACTTTTGGAAAATTATACTTCATTGTTCTGTCTCCTCTCTGCACGTCCTTCAATCACAGGGATACCACCCCACCTCAATCTGTGCAAAGCCTATAAAACGATCGTTTTTATTATAAATAGAATTGGGATAATTTGCAACTGATTTCTATGGAAAAGTTCCCTCTATTTTAAACTTTTTATAAAATATTTACTTTACATTTAGCCGTTCCCTTAGAAAACGGCAGTTCAAGCGGATCTGTTTCAGAAAAATATTCAAAAAATCCACTTCCCTTTGTCGTACTATTTTCGTATAATGAAAGTCAAAGCATGCCAAAGGACACGGCACGCCGCACAGAATAGGAGACTTCCCTATGAACCCAATCATCACAACACACGTGCGATTGGACTTTGCAGGGCGCCGCGCCGCAAAGGGGTTGACCATTGCACAATTTTCAGACATCCACATCGGACCAGCTTTTCGACCACGGGCGTTTGCCGCCGCTGTGGACCGCCTGGCGGCGATACACCCAGACCTTTATGTAATGACAGGCGATTTAACTGGTATGGCGCCGTTGAGCTGGTATGCAGATGTAGTGGCTGTCCAGTTGCACCGGCTTTCGGCGCCCTTTGGGAAATTTGCAATCTGGGGCAACCACGATTGCCTCGGCAGCCCTTCCCTGTTTCCACAGGTCATAAAAGCGGGTGGTTTTTGCCTTTTGGAAAACGCCAAAACGGTTTTGTGGCCGGGAGGGCCGGTCATTGGCGGACTGGCAGACGGCCTTGCAAGCATACCAAACGTGCGGTTGCTGGAACGGGTGCAGGCGCCGTTCCGTCTTTTGCTTTTGCATGAGCCGGATTTACTGAATCAGGTGACGCCCTACAGTTTTGACCTGGCGCTGGCTGGCCATACGCACGGCGGCCAGATCCGTCTGCCCGGTCGCGGCGCTGTGGTGCTTCCGGAACTTGGCAAACACTATCCGGCCGGGCTCTACCGCGTACGCGGCGGGCTATTGTATGTCAATATGGGTTTGGGTGCATCGGATGTTCCCTTGCGCTGGCGCGCGCCTGGGGAACTGACGGTTTTTCATCTGCGCATACCGGAAGAGGCTTTTTCGGGATTACGGCCAGGCGGCCTGGACAAAAGCGCGGAAAATGGCGCGCGCCGCAGGTTGAACATCAAATAGATATTCCGGATGCCACTGGACCGCCAGAAAAAAGGCCGGTCCTTTCCCACAAACCGCCTCAATCAGCCCATCGGCAGATCGGGCTGCGATCAACAAGCCGGGTGCCGGCGTGCGAATGGCCTGGTGGTGCATACTATTAACAAGCAGTGTCGGCTTTTGCACTAATTGTGATAGGAGCGTGCCCTCTGACAATTCCACGCTGTGCACGGGCGTACTGTAAGGGCGCTGCTGGTCATGAAGGACCGGCTGCGGCACTTGGGTGGCAATGTCCTGCCACAGCGTTCCGCCCAGCGCCACATTGAGAATTTGGATCCCGCGGCAGATGCCCAGCACCGGTTTGCCACGGCACAATGCAGCCTGCAAAAGGGCACACTCCATCCGGTCACGCGACAGGTCGATCCGCCCGCAGCCAGGGAGTGGTTCCTCCCCGAAAAGCCCAGGGTGCGGGTCCGGGCCGCCGCTCCATAAAAATCCGTCCAAGCGCCCGGCAAAAGCGTCGATCTGCGCGGAGTCCTCTGTTTGAGGAAGCAGCACGGCCTGCGCGCCGCTGCGTTGAAGTGCAGAAAAGTAATTGGGATGCAGGCGCAGATTTCCGGTTTCCGGGTCAATCTGCGGCGTGATACCGATCAGAGGGCGCGTCATGGCTGCGCCTCCTTTTGCGGTTGGCCCGGTCCCGTTGTGGACCAACGTTTGCGTTTGTTTTTTTGCATTGGCGGGGAATCCACCAGGATGATATCCTCCCCGATGATCTGAATTTCAGTCCAGGGGATGACACGGTCCTCCTGCCGTCCTAAAAGGCCGAACAATCGCAACTTTCCGTAAATAACAAGCGCCAGGACGGACGCGGTGGCGGTATCAATCTCCACATCCCCCACGTTTCCGATCCTGGTGCCATCCCGTATATTGACAACTTCTTTTCGGTGCAAATCAAACACACGGCTGCGCATGTGCCCACCTCCTGCCCCATTTGTATGCGGGCAAGGGGCAAAGCATGCGCGGCCTTTCTAGACGGGCGATTTGCTTCCCTTGACCACAGCGACACTGCGCGAACCCATCTGCTGGTAGCGTAGTTCTGCGGTCTGCTTATCCCAGTGCACGATGCCGTTGCTGTCATAGGGATCGTTGAACCAATAACCTGTTTCGTCGTATCCGCGCAGCACCAGGCAGTGCTCCCGGCCAAGCCATGTGAATTTTTTCCCGGTGTCGCGCACAGTCCATGTGACATCCTGTACCGGTTCCTGCATATTGATAGTGGCCCAGACGAGCACAGGCTCTCCGGCTGGCAGGCAGGTTTTGGCCAATTGGTCCAGCGGCGTGCCAGTCGTGTCATGCACGCTCAATAAAGCGGGTAGCAGCGGCTTGAGCGCCTCCACGATAACCGGCGGGTAGCAGCCAAATGCGTTCGGCTCTCGTGGGTCCCCGGCAAAGGCCTCGTTGGGGTCCGGGCCAACCAAAAGGCCGTCCTGCTCCTGCACAGGTTCCTGCTTCAGATGTTTTAGGAATCCCTCGGCATTGACGGGGATTCCCCAATAGTGCAGCAGCATGAGAGCGCTCACCGTTTCACACCCAGTGGGCAAAAAATTTTCCTGGCTGATATATGGTACGGTCAACTGCACGGTTTTCGCCACCTGTGATGTCTGCGTGTTGGAAGAAGCGGTCTGGGGTAAGGCAGTGGCGCCGACAAGCGCCAGAGAGC
>USIA01000009.1 GCA_900554535.1 uncultured Oscillospiraceae bacterium
GTCACGGCCGTTGCGCCGGTTGGATGCGGCGTGCGGCCGAGCAGGTAATCGCAGGAGACGCCGTAAAAATCGGCGATGCGCACTACAAAATCCAGGCCGCATTCGCGGATGCCCTTTTCATAATGGGAGAGCAGCGCCTGCGAAACGCCCAACGAGGCAGCCACCGATTTCTGACTGAGTCCCCGCTCTTTGCGCAGCAGCGCAATGATACGTGGAAAATGGCTGTTCACAGTGCGCGCCCCCTTTTGTCGAAAAATAACGTAATGTAGATTATACACGAAAAACAACGTCGTGTAAACCCGCTAGATGTGGCCATAAAAGCCCTGAAAGGAGTCTATATAGAGATGCAGTCGTATACCATCCATCTAATCCGCCACGGCATGACCCAGGGAAACCTGGAGGGCCGTTATATTGGCAGCACGGATCTGCCCCTTTGCGAAGAGGGCATCCGTCAGCTCGAAGCGCGCAAGGCTGCGGCCCCCTATCCAAAGGCCGAGATCTGCTATTGCAGTCCCCTAAAGCGCTGTCAGCAGACCGCGAAGATCCTTTATCCGGACCTGACGCCGCAGGTTGTCACGGATTTTCGCGAGACAGATTTTGGCGCATGGGAAAATAAGACCGCCAAGGAACTGGCGGACGAGGACCCGGACTTTGTGAAATGGATGGAGGGCGACAAAAACATCACCCCGCCCGGCGGCGAAAACAACGGCTGGTTTTTGCAGCGGACATGCGCGGCCTTTGAGCACGTAGTGGATGGGCTTTTGCGCATGGGCACTTACAGCAGCGCGGCGATCGTGGCGCACGGCGGCGTGCTGATGGCGATCCTGAGTGCCTATGGCCTGCCGCGCGCGCCGTTTTACGACTGGCTGACCGAGCCAGGCTGCGGCTATTCGCTGCGCATCACGCCGGGACTGTGGATGCGTGGCATGGTCGCCGAGGTGTATGAGACGATCCCGCCGCACACGCAGCACAAAATCGACCCCGCCGCGCGATTGGTGCTCAATGTGGCCCGTGAGGCCGCGGACAAGGCATATGGAAAGAAGAATCAAAAGAACGTTTCAAAATGATCGGAAGGGACTATCTTTCAATTATATAAAATTAAGGTAAAATCCAAAAAATAAGAGCTCTCAGAAATTTATGCTATAAAAAGTAAAATCAGGGAAATTTCGGATTTCGTGTGCCGCATGCCGCAGCGGGTTTCCATTATAAAGGGAAGCCGAATTCGTGGTATAAATTATCCCGGATATGTGCAGCTGACACTGCCGCATGCGGAATGTTTTTTCCGGGAAAGTCATGGCTGTACGCGGACTGTTTGTGACAGTAACGCAAAGCTAAGACTGGCTTTGAGCAGGAACGTCCTTGGGGTCGAACACATACAACTCATGTCGATAAACGGTTTTAGATAGTTTTTGTTGGCTGATTTTTAACTTGTTTCGCAGTGCTTTAGTGTCTGGAAATATAGAAATCCCTTTTACGGTTTGCAGCCAATATGCAGTCTGTATTGCAAATGCAATTTCGACCGGCGAACCGAGAACAGCGCTACTGCGAATTGCTTCTTGGATATAGTCTTTTGCCAGATCGGTTTTGGCGTGTAAGGCGGCATAATAGGCGCAGCCAGCGTTGGCAACAGAACGACACATCTGGGTTGTGCAGCGGTCATATTGCAACTTGGCAGCAGAAAAGAGGGCCTCGGCCTGTTCGGGTTTGTGATCGTGCACCATCACACAAGCTAGATTTGTTTGGAAAAGGGGATTGATCGAAACGCCATTTTTTTGACACAGAGAGATTGCACGCTGATACCATTGCGTTGCCTGTTTGAAACGATTTGTGCAGCGGAATATTTCGCCAAGATAATTATAATTGGCAGCGATATTTAAAATATAACGCTGCGGGGATAATTCTGCATTTTTGAATTCTTCGATCGATTGTTGTAGACAAGATTCTGCATTTAAAAAATCTTCCACAAACAACATATATAGGCCATATAGGCGCATAAAAACAGCGTGATCTTCCGGCCGATGAATCTTTTCACTCAGGGAAAGGCCTTCCGTAATATAGGGAATCATTTTTTCAGGTTGATGCATTTGAATGCCATAATAAACAGCAAGGCGCAGAACTTTTAGTCTATCTGCCTCTGTCACAAGTTGTCGGTTTACAAGTAGCAGGCGGTTAATGCAGGACAGACCTTCTTCATAGAAACAGTCGTTGATGCAATAACGGCCTTTTGAAAGCAAAAGGGAAACCATCAATGCATCTACTTCAGACTTATTCGAATGCAGATGATATAGATCTAGTACTTCTCTTTCAATGCTTTGAAAAAGATCGAGTAGGGTATCTGTATCCGGAGGTTTCCCGTCTGTGTTACTTTCGATCATGGGGAAAAGTTCATAGCAAGTACTGGAATATACATCAAGCCATTTTACTTTATAATAAAGCGCTTTATACAGATTGTGACCCATGGTGTAATGGTAAATTAGATGCGTATACATATTATCGATATATCCGCGGCCCAAAGATTCAATCGACATGGCGACTCGATTGTGCAGAAGGCGCTTTTGCGAAGGAAGCATTTGTGCATAAACATATTCCTGTAAAATGCTTCCTTCAAATTGAAATAAAATGCAATTATCCTGCTCAACTTCATGGATCAGAGAATAAAGTTGTAATTGTTCGAGTGATTCTAAAATATCGTCTTCCCGTGTACCAATTACACATTTAAGCAGTTCCAGCGGAATGGCCTCATGAAACAAAGACAGAAGGTTTAAAAGCTGTCGTGCTTGTGTAGTTAGTTCGCTGAGGCGCGCTTCCAGCAATTCGCGGGCGTCTTCTGTCAGGTTATTTGGCGGAACGCCTTGTTGCAAATTTTTAGAGACTTCATTTAAGAAAAAGGCATTACCCTCTGTCAATGAAAAAATCGACTGCAATTGTTCCTCGGAAAGCTCGGTGGGCAGCTTGTGTAATTCTAAAAATGTGCGCATTTCTTCCAGCGTAAAACGTGGCAAAAAAATGAGAGATACGTTATATAGCGAAGAAGCATTGGATAAAATAGTGTCCAATTTTGGGGGACATACATTCGAGCAGGTGCAGAGCAAAAACAAATGTTTTGGCTGGGTTTGCCATATCATTTGTAAGAGTTCCAGACTATATGGGTCCATCCACTGCAGATTTTCTACAACAAGAACTAAAGGCGACTGTTGCAGATAACGCGAAAGGATATACCGTATCCCTTGCTCTGCAATCAAAAGAGTATAGTCGTTGCTTAATTCCAGGGGTAAAGAATCGCTGACAAGTTCGCTGGACACGAATGCTGGGAAGATTTGAGATACTGCCTGTAGCGTGGCCCTTGGGATACTCATTTCGTGCTCCTTTACCCACTGCGCCAGATGTTGAAAGAGTGGATGCAGGGAATAGAATCCACCGAATTGCTGCCGGCTTTCATAGCAATTGATTTGTAGGATGATGGATTTGTCCAGGTTGGCTTGTGCAAGCGCAGTTTTGATTAGATATGTTTTTCCGACGCCGCGTTCTCCGCGGATAATAGCGGTTGCAGCACCACCTTTTTGAAAGGTTTCTGCTAGCTGTGCTAAGAGAGAAAGTTCTCTTTTGCGCAGGCTAATTTGAGACGCGCTTTCTTCAATTTTGTGCGTTGCAGCGTTCCAGTTTGTTAGCAGCTGGCGATACTGCTGCGTGCATTCGTCACAGGGGTCAATTCCCAATTCATCGTTTAAAGCTTTTGCCAGACGCTTGTATGCATGGATTCCCTTCAAAAACAGATGATTCTGATCGCATAATTGCATCCAGCGTGTGACAATGTGTTCATCATAGGGATCTTCTGCCACGTACCGTGCAAACCATACCTCTAAGCTATTCATATCAGAACCATCAGATTGCGCAAAATATGAAAAAAGACAGGAAAGAAACACCTTACGGAAATATTCCCTTTTTCGAAGGAGCCATTCCTCAAAATTTTCTGCATCTAGCAGTTGAAATCCGTGCAAAAATTCTTCATGATAGCATTGGAATTGATGATGATTGATTAGATTATCAACGTCGGATTTTACATCAGCCTGGAAAACAAGGAGATTACGTTGTGGGGATAGAATATATTGAGCACCCATAGCACGTTTTACCATATAAAGTGCGTGGCGAAGATTTTTGTGTGCAATATCGTTTGGACAATCTTCCCATAAAAGTGCTGCAATTTCATCGCGCGTTGCTTTCCCTTGTACGGCCATATAATAAAATAATGCCTCTGCTTTTTTGTAGGGGAAAATCACTGGTTTTCCATCTAATAAGACAGAGGGCGTCTGCAAAAGAAATATTTCCAGCATGGATTTTCCTCCTCTCAAATTTTCACATTTTTAGTGGATAAACATTTTGGTAACATGTTTGGATAAAGAATCTTGGTTTGTTCTTTGCAATGAGAAAGTAACCCTAACTTTTGCATAAACGCCAATTTTATGCGTAAAATAGCATGAATTTTCAGTAGAATAACGTGGAATTATCGTGCATTATTTTCAACATAACACTGCTGTGCCCGGATGTCAAGGCGGAAAAGGAATCTATTTTTTCTTTAATATTTGAAAGGAGCTGAGCTACTAGGGCATACGTGCGGAAAAAAATACGGACAAGCGGAGTATGAACTTAAACTCCGATTTCGGTACCGTAGTCCACTTCTTTCGCGATGTCCTCCATGACCCGATATAGTGGTTTCAGATTCGAAAAGTGATGTTCAACATCATAAAACAAAATTTTGAATTGTTATTGATAACTATGCCTCCAGCGCCTGCATCGTTTTGGATACTAATTCCAAAATGTGCGATTCTTCAACTGCACAAAGCTGTCCATTTATGACCGTGTTTTTTCCGCCAACAACCACGCGTTTAATCGCATGAGGCTGCATGGAGTAAACAATATTTGGAAGAAGCTGTTCGCCGGATTTTGATACGGGCTGCATGGACATGTCCTGCAATGTGATGCCGACAAAATCTGCTTTTTGGCCAGGAGCAATCGTGCCAATGGGCAGATCGAGGATTTTCCCTCCGTTTTCTGTGCCCATCAGGAAAGTGTCCTGATAATTCACACACATTGCGTCACAGGTTTTGGCTTTTTGCAGGAGGGCAGCCATACGCATTTCCTCAAATACAGAGATGCGGTTGTTGGAACAGGCCCCGTCGGAGCCAAGGCCGACGGTGACACCTGCGCGCATCATGTGTGGCAGGTCTGTAATACCGTCGGCGAGAAACATGTTGCTGGAGGGACAATATATGAGAGAACCGCCCCTCGTGCCGAGCAGATCAATTTCTTGTGGGGCTAGCCACACGCCGTGGATGATGACCATATGCGAATTGACCACCCCCAAACGGTCCAAATATTCAATGGGACGCAGCCCATCGTGCGCTTTTTGTACCGCTTCTACCTCAAAGGGTTCCTCCGCAACATGAATATGAAATTTGGTATTTAGTTCTTTGGCTAGCTCGTCCCCAGCTTGAATCATTTCGGGCGTTGCTGCGTGCAAGGAATGTGGGGCAGGAACTACGGCAATCATGGGGTCCTCACGATATTTTAGGGCCAGGCTTTTGGTGCGTTGTACTGCCTGAGAAATCGTCTCCACATATCCCCGTGGAGCCCCGTCCCAATCATACATCGTGCGCGCCAACACAAGCCGGATACCGATGTCTTTGGCTGCCTTGATGATCATTTCATCGCTTTCCATGCCAAAATTGTGCAAATAAAAGAAGTCGCCAACCGTCGTTACACCACACTTCATCATTTCCGCAAAGGCAAACAGTGCGCCGCAATAGATATCCTCTAGCCGCATACGGGGAGAATATTTATAGAGCGCTTGATCTCTCCATTCCAAAAATGGCCGGTCGCAGGATAATCCTCGTAAGAGACTTTGAAAGCAGTGATTGTGGGCGTTTATAGTTCCAGGAACGAGCACAAGGTCTGACCAATTTTCACAACTAGCATCGGGAAACTGTGTGCGAAGGGTTTCAAACGTATTGACTGCAAGAATGGTGTCGTCTTCGGCCAAAACCCCCATTCCTTTTTGAAACTGATGGTCAAACCATACATAGGCCGGATTATACAATTTCTTCATGCGTCTAGCTCCTTATCCAAAAGTAATACCGTTTCCAGCATCGCATTTGCAGCTGTTTGGATGCTTGCTGGATCGCTTTTTTCTGACGGGCAATGACTTTTTCCATCGATACTTTGTACAAAGATCATTCCGGAGCGCGTGACGCGTTCCATGTTTGCAGCGTCGTGCCCTGCCATACTGGCCAGTTCAATCGGCTTTTCGCCTACGGTTTGGATGCCACGGCACACGGCATTTCGCACGAAATCATCCAGATCGGTTCTTGGTTGATCTAGGTTGACCATTCGCTCGATGTGTACGTGACGGCGTGCTTCAATTTCAGCGGTAATCGATCCGATCGAAGCAATCAATTTTTCCTTTTTCGAAGAATTGCTGGTGCGCAATTCCAAGATGAGATCAACTCGGCCAGGAATGATATTGGCAGCGTTTGGCGTAACCTTTAAGTACCCGACGGTCCCGACTGTATCTGTTTGGTTTTCATTCAACAAGAGTTTTTCATATGCCAGCATCAATTCGCTGGCAGCCAGCAGCGCATCCCGACGGTCACGCATGATGGTGGTACCGGCGTGATTGGCCTCGCCAGAAACAGTAATATTCTCTCGATAGATGCCGGTGATACAGCTTACCCCACTGACGGGTAAGCCTTGATCAAATAGACGGCGTCCCTGTTCAATATGTAATTCCAGATATGCGGCGACATCGCCAGGATGCAGCAAGGCGGTATCCGCCTTTTCCACGTCCCCCCCGACTTGTTCCAACGTTTTTTGCAGAGGCTCACCTGTAATGCGATGTCGCAGTTTTTTTAGGTCTTCTTTTTGAAGACGGCCGCTGACGACTTTGCTGCCGAGGGTAGAAACTTGAAATGGATTTGGCTCTTCGCCTGTAAATGAGATAAGGCAAAAGGGATGGCGTGTCTGATATCCATTTTCGTCAAATGTTTGTAAAATTTCTGTTGCTGTTAAAACGCCGAGAGCGCCGTCCAGCATGCCGCCATTTGGAACGCAATCGTGGTGAGAGCCGATGACGATGGGTGGCAGAGACTTCGTGCCTTCTCGTGTGACCCAGAGATTTGCAATGGCATCTGGAACTGCGGTACGACATAGCCGTGTTTTCCAGTAATTGCATAGCCAGTCACGCGCTTCCCGATCGCTTTGGTCGCCGAGTGCACGATTGATGCCGCCAGTTTGGGGGTCGTAGCCGATTTGTTTTAGGTCCTGTAAATTTTTTAGCAACCTGTCCATGTTAATTTTCATTAGTAATACCCTCCTTTAATAAAGCGTAGCGAAGAAGCGTCGTCGAAACGTCGAAAATGAATATTATAAAAATAAATCATGCACATCTGAACGAATTACGATTGAATAAAACATCTAAAATGCAGTTTTGACGTTTTGTTGACTGCAAACTGCTATTATTTGAAATAAAATAGGGTAAAGAAATGAGAGAAGAGGCGGATTGCCTGCATCGTTGATCTATAAAGGAGGGACAATTCTCTTTGCAAGCTTGGAAAAAAACCTTTTATGAACAATTTGGCGTTCCAGAAGTCGGATTTGCATCTTGTGACATTTTGGTTCCGGAACCATTGCAGCAGGTTATTGCAACCTTTGGAAAGCAAGATTTTACGGTGGGCCAAGCAGCAGAGGCTGCGGGATGCACGATGATGGAAATGACGCATCTTTTGGACTTTGGATGGCATCGAGAAATTTTGGACAAGGCCGTGGCCCACTCGGCGGAGGGCGCGGAGCGACCGCTGCCAGGGCGCTATATAGCAGGGGATTATTACAGGATGCTGTCCGGTGTGGCAGTTTATGACCGCCCGCTTTGGAAAAGCGTTCCTGAAACACAGCGGCAGCAGATTTTGCAGTGGAATTATCGAGAATTTATCGTGCGAAATCTCGATGCGATCCGCGCGGGCAGCCGGTGTGAAGGCGCGCATACCTTGGAACAGGCACTTGCGGATTTTGGCGCCCTGCAGGAAGATAGACATGTGTTTTTTGTGCTTCCATGTGACTGCAAAATGTTGGCTGGTGGCTGTGGGCTGCCAACAGATGTGTGTCTGCGTGTTTTGACGGAAAAAGAGGCGAGCAGCGTCAATAGTGTAGTTTCCAGGGGTCATGGTACAGTACTCAGTAAGGCTGCGTTTTTGGAAAGAATCAAAAAGTGCAGCAAAGACGGGCTGATGCATACATATATGCCGCAGCAGCTTTCGTCCATGTGCAATTGCTGCGGAGACTGCTGTTTTGAATTTAATGGCCATCGTGTTTTGCAAGAGATGGGGTATTCTGATGTCGAATATCCGGTTCGGTTCAATGTGGCTGTTTATGATGCGAGTAAATGCGTGGGTTGCGGCATCTGTGCGCGGCGATGCCATTTTCAAGCGTTTACCTGTGAAAAACGGAAGGTACAATTTGATGCAAGCAAATGTTTTGGCTGTGGACTGTGTGCAGAGACATGTCCGAAAGGCTGCATCACAATGAGAAAAATAAAAGAATGATCGCTTTACCGATATATAAAGGAAAGGAGAGAGAATATGCGGGAAAAAGAGCTTCGATATGTAGGCAGGGCAGTGCCGGCAGAATCGGCATGGGCCAAAGTCAGCGGCCGCGCAAAATATTGTAGTGATTTGGCAACAGTTGGTATGCTTCATATGAAGTTGCTCGGCAGTACCATTGCACATGGATATATTACTGACATCGATACGACAGGGGCAATGCTGCCGGGAGTACGCGCCATATATACCTACAAGAATACACCAGACCGGTATTATGACCGAGGTCGGGTGCAGGGCGTGGAAAAAGTGCCCTATCAGGAAAAATTATTTGATCGGCATATTCGCTTTTTTGGGGAGCGCATTGCAGCCGTTGTTGCGGAAACGCCCCAAATTGCAGAACAGGCACTGCGAAAAATTTTGGTAACCTACCAGCAGCTTCCGGCAGCCATATCGGTGGAGCAGGCGGTGGCACCGGATGCCCCTGTTATTCAGGAATCTGGGAATGTGCAGACTGTTCGTGGCCAAAATGTTGGCGATTATGATTGCGTAAAAGATGCCATTGTAACCCAGACAACGGCGCACCTCGATCGCATGACACATGCCACCATGGAAAATCAGGCAGCGTTGGTGCAATATAAAGCGGAAGATGATAGCCTATTGATTCATTCCGCATGCCAGACTGTATTTGGTGTCCGGAGCACAGTGGCGGATTTTTTGCAAAAACCTTATTCCAAAGTGCATGTCGTGAAAGCACTCATGGGTGGCTCGTTTGGCTGCCGTCAAGAGACTTTGCTGGAGCCACTGGCTGCATTTGCGGCGCAACAGCTGCATGCAGATGTTCGATTGATGTATAGCCGAGAAGAGCAAATTGTCAACACAATGATGAAGCATGATATGGATTTTCAGGTGGAAAGCAAAATTAGTAAAAATGGCTTCATTCGGGGCGTTCGTGTGCACATTGACATGAATAGTGGCGCCTATCAAACGATTTCACCGTCCTATTTGCAGACCATTGGGGATAAATTGGGAAAATGCTACCGTATTGAAAATATACGCTTTACAGGAAGAGCCGTGTGCACCAATTCTCCAGTAAATGGCAGTTTTCGCAGTTGGGGCACAAGTGAAGCGGCTGTAGCTTTGGAGACGAATTTTAATATTTTTTGCGCACGCATGCACATGGACCCTGTGGATTTTCGCCTCCAAAATGTGCACCGGCCTTTTGATAGAGATCCTGTGAAAAAAATTACGGTCGGGAACGCAAATTTCCCCAAATGTCTTGAAATTGGGCGGGAACGCTTTTCGTGGGATAAACGAAAAGTGGACTGCCATCTGAAATCTGGGCGCCGCTATCGCTATGGCGTAGGCGTTGCATTGTCCTCCCATACCAGTTCTTTTTATCCAGCTCTTTCAGATGGAACGGGCGTTATCGTTCGTCTGCAAGAGGATGGAACTGTGATTGTGAACACATGTATTCATGACCATGGCGCTGGGACTGTATTGGCAATGCAAAAAATTGCTGCTGAAATTTTTGAGATTGATTTGAAGCGGATACATGTCGAAGAAGCAGATTCACAGATGAATTTATATGATTATGGTTGCTATGGCAGTAGAAGTGTTTATGTCATCGGTAATGCGGTCAAGCAAGCCTGTGAAACTGTACTGCACAAGGCGTGCAAATTTGCGGCCTCTTACCTGCATTGTCCAGAGCGCTGGGTACGTTACCAAAAAGGTTCTTTTTATCAGGAAACAGATTCAGATCAATGTGTACACCTATCGGAGCTGTCGTATTATGCAATCAATACGTTTGGAGACGACATCTTTGCGGCAAAGACCTATCACAGCGATGGAAACCCCGGTGTTCCTGCGGTCCATTTTGTTGAAGTATGTGTGGATACATTCAGCGGATTTGTGACAATTGAAAAATATGTAGCAGTACACGATGTTGGCAGGGCCATCAATCCAGATTTGTGCATTGCACAGATTGGGAGTGGAATTCAGCAGGGAATCGGTGTGGCATTGACCGAATTGATCAAAGTTGACCCCAAGAGTGGGCAGACATTGGTTACGAATTTTAAGAATTACGACATTGCGACCATTGCCGATATGCCATCATACGACGCAGTGCTGGTGGAAGACCACGAAGAGGGCGGTCCATTCGGCGCGAAGTCAATTGGCGAAGTTGTGATTGCGCCTGTGGCGCCGGCCATTATTGCCGCTGTAAATGATGCACTGGATACAGAATTGACGCATATGCCACTGACGCCTTCTAAAATTCTGGATGCTTTGGACAAGAAAAACGATTCCTAAATCTGGATGGAGGATGATTTCATGCATCTCAATGTGATGGTGAATGGAGAAGAAATCGATAGAGAGGTGGAGGGCAGCAAACGGTTAATTGACTTTTTGAGGAAAGATTTGCTGCTTACTGGCACGAAAGAAGGATGTGGAGAAGGAGAATGCGGAGCTTGTACGGTTATTTTGAATGGACGTGCAATTCATGCATGTTTAACGATGGTTGGCCAAGTGCAGCATGGAAACTTATTAACGATCGAGGGCCTACAGAAAAATGGAGAATACGACATTGTTCAAAAAGCATTTGTTGAAAAAAGTGCCATTCAATGTGGCTTTTGCACGCCAGGAATGGTGATGTCGGCAAAAGCACTTTTGATGCAAAATCCACATCCTACGGATGCGGAAATACAGTTGGCGCTTGCAGGAAACCTGTGCCGTTGCAGTGGTTATCGAGAGATTAAGGCCGCCGTGCGCGCAGCTGCAGATGGGACGGTGACCATATGAGCGCCTTTTATCAACCAACCACTTGGACGGAACTTATTACAGATTTACAACGCATGACGAAGCAAGGCCATGTTTTGGCTGGCGGAACAGATCTTATACCGAGTTTGCGGCATCGCAAGGATGATGCCCCGGCCCAATATTTGAGTTTGATTGCATGCCAGCCGCTGCATGCCCTTTGCGTAGAAGGAAATTTTTTAAAAATTGGCGCCATGGTCACGCACAGTGAGGCCGCTAGGCATCCAATGATGCAAAACCATTTTCAAGCATTGGCACAGGCCTGCGCACATGTCGGTTCCGTTCAAATCCGAAATAAAGGCACATTGGTGGGCAATATTATGAATGGTTCGCCTGCAGGCGATGTTTTGCCCTGCGCATACCTGTATCATGGGGAGGCAGAACTATTAGACCATACGGGATCTACCCGCAGGCTGTCTTTGCAGGATTTGCCTCGAACGGCCACTGGACGTGTGGGGTGTCCGGTGGGCACAATTATGACGGCACTGTATCTCCCAATTACATCCGGACTGCAAAGTGCCTTTGTAAAATTGGGGAGCCGCCGGGAGGTAACAATCGCACAAATTTCATTTGCCCTTTCCTGGCATACACAGGATGCATTGCCGTTTAATTTTGCGGGATATCTAGGAGCAGTCGATACACAGCCACTTGCGATTGCACCGCTGGGTTTTTTAGACGGTCATATACCGAATACCGATGACAGCGATCATTTAGGGCAGATTCTCTCGGAAACGATTCGCAATGTGCGTATGCGACGTAAACGGGCGTCTAAAATGAAAATATTTCCAGAAGAAAAACTTTATAAAGAACGGGCAGTATTTGCTGTATCAGAAGATATTTTACATCTTTGTGTACAAAGTTTTCTTGTAGATTAATCGACATGATCTGTTTTAAAACGCCAACCTTAGACGTTTGAGAGACGAAAAAGTGATATGCTAGTTCTGTTCACGAAGGAGTGTACGCCGGCTACCGGCGGCACTCCTTTTTTATTATTTAGGAGGGTGAAGATCTATGAAATTAAAAAAAGTAATCGCACTGGGCATGTCGGTGATTCTTACTGCAGTTTCCTTGACAGCATGTGGTGGAGGAACGTCTACTGGCAGTGAGGGAACAGCGGCAAATACCAGTTCTACGCCGTTAATTGTGTCTTCCAAAGATTTCACAGAATCGCTCGTACTTGGAGAAGTTTATGCACTGGCTTTTGAAGACGCTGGCATCAAAGTGGAGCGGAAATTGAATTTGGGATCTTCGCTCGTACATGACGCGATTGTCAACAAGCAGATTGATTTTTATGTGGATTATACAGGGACAGGCTATTTGACGGATTTGGGTAAAGAGGCAATCAGTGATGCGCAGAAAGTCTATGATACCGTCAAAGAGGAATTCGAAAAACAGTGGCAGATCACATGGCTGACACCTTCAAATGTCAACGATTCAGAGGGAATGTTCATGTTGAAGAGTAAAGCAGATGCTTTAAATATCCATACATACAGCGACTTATGGGCACATGCAAGCGAATTGAAGTTGGGAGCATTTGGAGAATTTTATGAGAATTTGTATCCCAAAATGAAAAAGGTATACGGGGATGTTAAATTCCAAAAAGAACTTACGATTGATTATGCACTCAATTTTGAGGCCTGCAGAAAAGGTGAAATTGACGTATTCAATCAGTACTCAACGAATGGGCAGCTTTCCAGCGGGGAGTTTGAGCAGTTGAAGGATGACAAGAACGTCTGGCCGCCATATTATATTTGCCCCTTGATCCGTGACGACGCTTTGAAAAACTGGCCCAAAGCAGAGGAAGTAGCCAATGCAATTTCGGCCCTTTTGACGACTGACGATATGATTAAGATGAATAAGGCAGTAGATGTGGACGGCGAGGATTATGAGGATGTTGCAGCGGATTACTATGACAGCATAAAAGACAAGCTGCCTCTTTAAAGAATAAAGTGAAAATCGGATAAATTGCTTATGGAAGATCGAAACGCCTGCCTTGGTTGTCGTTACAGGGAGGAACATATATGTTTACACAAATGATGGAGTATTATCATCAAAATCGAGCATTCTTTTGGTCATCGCTGCAGGAACATTTGTTACTCAGTGTAGAGGCTGTCTGTATTGCAATTGTGATCGGCGTACCACTTGGCATACTGTGCGTGCGCAAACAGAAGACCTCTAAAGTGATTGAATCGATCATGAATACGCTGCGCGTCATTCCTAGCTTGGCGCTTATGGTGCTGTGCATACCGATTATTGGTATCGGAAAAACGCCAGCAATGATTGCATTGATTTTTTTAGCAGTGCCGCCCATTGTTATTAATACGGTGTCCGGCTTTGAAAGTGTGGAGCCCTCCCTGAAAGAAGTGGCATGCGGAATGGGGATGAACGCTAAACAGCAATTTTTCCGTGTGGAGGTACCGTTAGCGATGCCGCTGATTTTGACCGGAATCCGCACAGCTGTTACAGAAACAATTGCCAGTACGAGTATTGCGGCCTATATTGGCGCAGGCGGTTTGGGTGTAATTGTATTCACAGGGATTGGTACCAATAAGGACTATATCGTATTGCTCGGCGGTTTAAGCATTGCAGTTATTGCAATTGTAGCAGATGCGATTCTCGCAACAGTGCAGTCCGCGCTTTGCCGTTTTGCCAAAAATGATTAAGGAGGCTAAGGCCGTATGAGTTCTACGTATGCCATTGAATTCAAAGATGTATGTAAAAAATTTCCACATACAAGTCGTTATGCCGTTGACCATGTCAGCCTATCGATCAAACAAGGCGAGTTTGTAACGATTCTAGGTACGTCAGGATCTGGGAAAACGACGCTTATGAAAATGGTCAATTTATTGTATGACATTACAGAAGGAGACATCCTATTTTATGGAAAAAGCATTAAAGGCATTTCCCCAGTTGAACATCGCCGGAAAATAGGTTATGTGGTCCAGGGCGGCGGGCTTTTTCCACATATGACAGTGGAAGAGAATATCGCCGTTGTTCCACACATTTTGAAGTGGAATGCTGCAACCATTGCCGTCAGGGTGGATGAAATGCTGCGCACAATTCACCTAGACCCGGAGATGTATCGCAAACGGTATCCGCGGCAGTTGTCTGGCGGCCAGCAGCAACGTGTTGGAGTTGCGCGTGCAATGGTGACGAATCCGCCTGTTATTCTCATGGATGAACCTTTTGGCGCTATTGATGCCATCACGCGCGCCGCTTTGCAGAAAGAGGTCAAGCAGCTGCAAGCCGATAAAAAAATGACCATCCTATTTGTGACGCATGATATTCAGGAGGCATTTTTGTTGGGTGACCGTGTCATTGTTATGGACAATGGCCAGATACAGCAGTTTGATACGCCTGATAACATTGTCTTGCACCCAGCCAATGATTATGTACGCCAGCTGATCCAAGCGAATTCTCCGATTGAGCGCCTAAAGGCTATTAGCTTGCATGCACTGATGGTACCGCTTGCGCAGGCTCCAGAAAAAATGCCGGAACATAAGGTCGCGTCGACGGCGGTTGTAATTGATGTGCTTCCTTTGTTTATGAAAAACCGCGATTCTGTACTTGGAGTAACGGACGCCTCTGGAAAAATCTTAGGAACAGTTGGGTGGGACCAAATTTCGAAAGCGTTTCAGTGACGGGGCGGAAAGGACAGATTAAGATGGAAAAATTTTTACAATATGGAACACGTCACGCTGACGATATGTTTCAAATGTTGTTACAGCATGTTGCCATGTGTGCGGCAGCTTTGGGCATTTCCATCGTGATTGCAACTCTGATCAGTATGGCCCTTTTGCATCATAAAAACACGTCAAAAGTTGTCATTGCTCTTTTAGGCGCTTGCTATGCAATTCCGAGCATGGCGATGTTTGCAATGCTGCTTCCTATTTTTGGTCTAGGGCAAAGTGGTCCGATTATTGCCTTAGTTATTTATAGCCAGTTCGTATTGACCCGCAATATCCTGCAGGGATTTCGTGGAATTGATTCCAGTATTGTGGATGTGGCAAAAGGGATGGGCATGTCGTCGTGGCAGGTCTTTTCGAAAGTGCAGCTTCCTTTGGCAATGCCAGTTATTCTAGGAGGCTTACGTATCGCTGTTTTGGTCACCATCGGGAGCGCTACAGTGGCTCAAACTGTGGATGCAGGTGGTTTGGGAGAGCTTTTGTTTGAAGGAATGCGTACCAATAACAACATTAAAATCATATGGGGCGTTATTTTGATTGCAGCATTAGCCTTAGCCTGCAATTATGCGTTGGCTTATGCAGAAAAGCGCGCTTTGAGATTTGCGCGAGGAGAAGCAGCCCCCCGAAAGCAAAAGCTTTTGCACAAGACATCCGTCAGTCAGTCATAGGGAGGGCTTTTCATGTGTAATGTGGAAAAAGTATCAGTGATTGGTGTAGGGACGCAGGGATCTATGCTTACTTTCCGGAATGCAGTGGAAGGGAAAACAGTCATAGGGTATGCGCGGACAGAAAAAACACTGAAAACTTGCAGGGCCAAGATCGAAAAATGGATGGCGTATTATATTGAAAAGGCAAAATTGACGCAGACACAGGCGACACAGGCAGTCAGCCGCATAGCATTGACGACTTCTTTGGAGAAGGCGTTGCAGCATCCAGATCTCGTCATTGAAAATGTGCCGGAGGATTTGTCGCTCAAGCAGAAAATATTTGTGCAGATAGACGCACTTGTACCGGCCGAAACATTAATTAGTACAAATACGTCTTCCCTATTGCTTTCGGACATTCAGCGGGACATTCCGGAAGCCCGCAAGGCAAAAACGTTTGCATCCAATTATGATGATCCGGTGAGAAATAGCTATGTAGAGGTGATGTGGAGCAGCAAAACATCGGAACGGACAAAAAAAATTGCTATGCGCTATTTTGCAAGTATTGGTTATCAGCCAATAGTGACTGTCAAAGAAATTAAGGGATATTCCCTGAACAGGACTTGGCGTGCTGTTAAACGAGAATGCCTACACTTATGGGCAAAAGGATATATTGCCCCATCTGAATTTGATCGTGGCTGGAAGATGGAGTGGGGAACAAAGTTTGGACCATTTCAGTATATGGATTTGATTGGTTTAGATACGGTTCTGCACATCGAAGAGTCTTATTTTGCGAGTACAAAAGACGAACGTGACCGGCCTCCTAAAGCATTATATGATATGGTCAATAGTGGAAAATTAGGCATGAAAACAGGAAGCGGGTTCTATGATGGTTACGATCCAGAGGCGGGAAATTTAGAGGTGGACTGAGAGGCGGTGTTAGATAGTGAAAGAAATCGTTCTGGACGGCCAGTCTTTAACCTTAGAGGAACTGACCGAGATTGCACAGGGAGAGGCGCAAGTTGCATGCGATCCAATGTGCTGTAAGCATGTACAAGAGAGCCGTGAAATTATGATTGGCCTTATGGGAAAACAGGCAATCTATGGATTGAATCGAGGCGTCGGTTGGAACAAAGACGTGGTCAATACAGCCCAAATGCTTAAAGCGTATAATGTGCGCCTCTTAAACAGCCATGCGGTCGGATTGCCTCCCTACCACACCGTTATGGAAGCCCGTGCAATCCTTGCAATTCGCTTGAACACGGCGTTATCGGGAGCGTCCTGTATAACAGATCGTTGCCTCTCTATGTATCAGGACTTTTTGAATCATGGCATTACGCCGTTGATCCCACGCCGTGGCTCTGTGGGAGAGGGCGATATTACGACGTTATCACATATTGGGCAGGCGTTTATGGGGAAGGGGCTTGTCTATTACCGTGGCAAGCAAATGGATAGCTTGGCGGCTATGCAGACTGAGGGAATCACCCCGCTTAGCCCAGATTGGAAAGACGGACATAGTATCATCGTCTCCAACGCACAAGGAGAGGCGATGACCGCAATTTTGCTCTTGGAGACAGAAAAACTGATGGCCGTGGCCAACCTCATTTATTGTTTGGATTATGAAGGATTAAATGGCGTCGTGGAGTCGCTGGATGCGTCCGTCAATGAGATTCGCAAAAATACAAATCAGAGCAAAAGCGCGGCCCAGTGCCGTCGGTTTTTACAGGGAAGCTATTTACTAGAACCGGACGCAACACGCCCCTTACAGGATCCGCTTTCTTTCCGCGGGGGGTTTGCGATTCACGGAACAGTGCTCGACGCTGTTGATTTTCTTAAAAAGCATTTGTTGCCGCAGATCAATTCGCCGGCAGACAATCCGTGTATTTTGCGAGAAGAAAAGCGCGTATGCGTTACTTCGAACTTTGAGACCACGACATTGGCGATTGGTGTGGAGATGTTAAAATCCGCATTGGCACACGCCTCGAAGGCCACTTGCTACCGCATGCTGAAAATGGGAGATCCGACCTTTACAAGGCTGACGCGGTATCTTGCACCGCCTCAGACGCAGGTTATGGGGTATGCCATCCTGCAGGATACGTTTATGTCACTTTATGCCGAAAACCGACACCTGTGCAACCCGGCGACAATGGATTTCGATCAGCTTGAGGGGACAATTGAGGATCACGCCAGTAATCTGCCTTATGTCACGGATACTGCTCTGAAGATGCTGGATAATCTGCGATATTTACTTGCCATGGAAGCAATGTTCGCGGCACAGGCCGTTGATTTGCGCGGAAATGTGCAACTGGGTGCATTTACACAGAAAGCGTATGCTGCCATTCGTGCGGAAATCCCATTTTTGTTGGAAGACCGCTTGATACATCGCGATATTTGCAAAGCGTATGATTTAATCTGTTCCGATAAGCTGTTCCAGATCACGCGGGGGTAGTTCTATGCAGTTAACACAGGACCAAAAAGACCTTTTGGATGGATCTGCAGGCAAAGGAACTTCTATGGCGATGCGCATTCTAGTCGCAATCGGAGACGGGTTCGGCGCCGATCGGTTGGTGCCGATTACGCGTGCACACGTCGCTTTGAGTGCACAGGAGGCCGACAACTGGTTCGCGGACAAGTTGTGCGCAGCTGGGGCACGCTGTGTGGTACCGACGAGTGTCAATCCTGGATACTGCATCAAGGCTTTTCGTGAGATGGGCGCTGTCACAGATGCAACTTCTCAAAATATGCAGAAGGCAGCCGAGGCCTATCGGGCTTTAGGAACGCAGATGAACTACTGTTGCACACCATATCTCTACAGCAATATTCCCCACCGGTCAGAAGTTGTGTCTTTTTCTGAGTCGAGTGCGACCGTTTATGTGAATGCCGTGCTAGGAGCGTATACGAACCGGGAGAGCGCAGCAAGCGCATTGTGTGCTGCGGTGACGGGCTATACGCCGGAATATGGAATGCTGTTGCCCAAAAATCGCTTGGGCACGGTGCAAATAGAGAGTGACTTTCAACCGGAAGATCCATTTGACTTTGCACTGCTCGGCTTGGCCGCCGCCGATAGACTCCAAAATCGGATCCCGGTTTTTACTGGGCTGGGGAAAAAACCTAGCACAGAAATGTTGATTGCCTTGGGTGCCCAGTTGAATGTGACAGGAATCTGTCCGCTGTTCCATATTCCGGGGATTACGCCAGAAGCGTCTACTGTTTCGGAGGCGTTTGGAGGGCATGCTCCGCAAGAGATCCTAACCATCTCGCAGAGAGACATTGAAAAATTGCAGAAAAGGAACCAGTGCCCGCCGGGAACGCAGATTGATTTTATGATGTTGGGCTGTCCGCATTATACGGTGCAGCAGGTTTTGCAGGTTGTAAATGCTGCAAAGGAACGCCTGGCAAAATTTCCGGTTTATGTTTTCACAGCGGCGGCTGTTAAGAAAAAATTGCCGAACGGAACATTGGACATGCTTCAAAATTGTGGGGTAACTTTATTGTCGGATAGTTGCATTGATCAGCCGGAAGCCATGTGGTTTTTGAAAGGAAAAATAGGACTGACGGACTCCTTTAAATGTGCTTATTATCCGAAAGCATGGGGCGTAACACTATATACGGAGCGCTTTGAAACTTGCATGGAGGCTGCATTTGGATGAATCAATTGCGTCAATGGAAGTGCCATGGCATTTCGCCGGGCGTTGCGAGAGGGGAGGTACTCCTCTCTGAAGAACCCATCTTGTTCTACCATACGGATCCAGAAACCGGTATTCTAACAGAGCCGGGACATTGTCTGGAGGGAAAAAGTGTCGCGGGGAAAATCTTGGTGTTTCCAGGCGGGAAAGGAAGCTCCGTTGTGCAGACAGATGGGCTTTACCGCTTGGAAAAGAGCGGGAAAGCGCCCTTGGGATTTGTGGTGCAACGCTTAGATACGGTGTTGGTGTCCACGGCAATTTTGATGGAAGTTCCCATGGTGGATCGCGTGCCTGCCTCTTTTTACAACGTCATCCGAAATCATGATATCTTACAGATGAACGCACAGCAGGGTTTTATTACAATCGTAGGCTAATATGTGGATTATACTTGCAATAGGTGCTTCAGTAACCGGCGCGCTGTCGGTATTCTGGAGTAAAGTCGGGACGGGCCACGTGCAGGCAGTCCCAGCGGCTTTTTTGAGTAATGCATTTACATTTGTTGTGATGTTGACGACGGCGATCCTCAGCGGCGCATCTGCACAGATTGTTGCACTGTCGTGGGACATGTGGTTGCTGGAAGCTGTGGCAGGTATCATACAGGGTTTTTCGTGGCTCGTATACTTCCGGGCAATTGAATGTTTACCCGTCAATCTTGTCATGACGTTTGATAAAAGCAATCTTATCAGTACCATGTTTTTGTCCACAGTCATTTTGCATACAGCGTTGCAGCTTCATATGTGCATAGGAGCCTCTGTTCTGATGATAGGCGTAGGGCTGATGCTCAAATCCACCATGTTGCAACAGAAACCGAGTGGCATTATCTACGCGATTTTATCTCCGACGCTGCAGGCTGTTTCAAATGTCTTCGTTAAGATGGATGTCTCTAAAGTCAATTCCATTCTGACGACGACGATCCGAGCGTTCTTTGTGATGGCGGTTTTATGGGTTTGCTGCATGAAGCGAAGAGAAAAATTCTATTTTCGTCAGATTGACACGAAAAGCTATCGAATCCTCTTTTTGACAGGCGGCATCCTGGCCGTTAGTTATTTGCTGATGTATCGAGCAATTGCACAAGGTGACCTGTCTTCTGTAACGGTAATTGTAAAGAGTAACATCGTGCTGACGGCAATCCTGGCGCGGATCTATTTTCGAGAGCAGTTGAAGTGCCGGGGCATTGCAGGCTGTGCCTGCGTTTTGATCGGAATGGTACTATTTTTGAAACCTTAAGATAAAAGAGGCGAATGTATATTGCAAAGGACATTTATTATACATTTATCGCAGCTGGCTACGCCAAAGGGCGATGGCCAACAGCGCGGTTCAGCCATGGGCAACTTGCGGATTTTACAAGACGCGGCGATTTTTATTGAAGATGGGACGATCGTTTTCGTCGGCACAACTGACGAGGTCTTAAAACAGGTGCATTCCACAGTGGATTGTACGGTCATTGATGGCACAGGAAAATGCGCTGTACCTGGTTTTGTCGATTCCCATACGCATTTTATTTTTGGTGGATATCGACCGGAAGAATTTTTGATGCGTTTGCAGGGGGCAGCCTATCTCGACATCATGCGTGCAGGTGGTGGAATCCAGAGCACCGTTGAACAGACGCGGGCCGCTTCTGAGGAAACCCTGATGGCGCTGGGAAAAGCGCGTCTGAAGGAAATGTTGGCACAGGGCGTGACGACAGTAGAAGGAAAAAGCGGTTATGGCTTAGACCTTTCCTGTGAACAAAAGCAGCTACGCGTGATGCGTACACTAAATGAGACGGGGCCTGTCGAGGTTGTACCGACCTATCTGGGCGGACATGCGGTTCCGCCGGAATATGCGGGACGTACGGATGCGTATATCAAATTTATGTTAGAAACAGTCTTGCCGCTGATCAAAGAGGCACATCTGGCGGAGTTCTGCGATGTCTTTTGCGAAGCTGGCGTCTTTTCGGTCGAGCAGTCTCGCAAGCTGCTCGCTGGTGCGCAGGAGTTGGGCTTCCCCAGCAAAATTCACGCTGATGAAATAGAGCCGCTGGGTGGAGCAGAGTTGGCAGGTGAGCTGCATGCCGTCTCTGCCGACCACTTACTTCGAGCGTCCGCAGATGGGATTGCCGCCTTGGCCAAAAACAAAGTTGTGGCGACCTTGTTGCCCTGTACCGCTTTTTGCCTGGGTAAACCGTATGCGCCGGCCCGAAAAATGATTGACAGCGGCTGTGCGGTTGCACTGGCTAGCGACTTTAACCCAGGCAGTTGTTTCTGTGATTCGATTCCATTGATGATTGCTTTGGGAGTTATTCATATGGGGATGACTATCGAGGAAACGCTGACGGCGCTGACGCTCAACGGTGCCGCTGCCGTCGGCCGTGCCGACCGAATTGGCAGTCTGGAACCCGGAAAGCAGGCCGATGTAGTTTTGCTGGGATATCCAGCTTATTCATTTTTGGCCTATCACACCGGCGCGAATCTTGTTGATACGGTTTTGAAAAAAGGGACGGTTGTTTATGAAAATAAAATGTTTCACGAAAGCGGATTTCACAACCACCCGCTGGTCGGGAGGCAGCACGTGTGAACTTTATTTGTATCCCGAGACGGGCAGTTTCGCACAACGCGACTTTTTATTTCGCATTAGCAGTGCTTCCGTAGAACAGGATGCGGCACCTTTCACGCCATTACCCGGTGTGCAGCGGAGGCTCGTGCTGCTGGAAGGAAATCTCGCGTTGGAGCAACCTGGAAAGGGGAGAAAGGTGCTAAAGCCACTTTGGCCGTTCGCTTTTTCAGGTGGGACAGAGATCCGCAGTTTCGGAAAGGGCCGGGATTTTAATTTGATGCTGCGCAAGGGCCTTGAAGGCCAACTTACTTGCCGGCAGCTTGCTAAAAACGAATCCGCGCAAATCAATATCCCTTTTTGCGGGCAGGGCATCTATTGGAAAGCCATTTATGCGGCAGGGGGAAATGTATCGGTGCGGACAGAGCAAGAAGAGCATAGACTTACAGAGGGACAACTTGCCCTGTTGCAGGACTACGCCCCGTTTACGACAAAAGTGGCCTGCGATGCGGGAGGCAGCGCAAAGCTCGTTTTTGCAGATGTGTTTATGTCAAAAGAAATCGGCTCTCTGTGAGCCGGATTTTATCATGGAGAATGGAGGACTTCCTATGTTGGATAACCAGACGATTCAAGAAGCGATGCAGATTCGATTGGACGATGATCTGCCGGAGTACCCTTCGTTTGTGGAGGGAATCCGCCGTGCGCCAAAACGGGAATCCCATCTTTCCCAGCACGATGTGGAATTGGCGGTGCAAAATGCACTGCGCTACATTCCCGAAAAATACCACGGGCAGATGGCAAAAGAATTTTTGGATGAACTGATGGAACATGGCCGAATTTATGGATATCGGTTTCGTCCGCAGGGCCGTATCTGGGGGAAACCAATCGACAGCTACAAGGGAAATTGTATAGAAGGGAAAGCCTTCCAGGTCATGATCGACAATAACCTCGATTTCGAGGTGGCGCTGTATCCCTATGAACTTGTTACATATGGTGAGACAGGACAGGTGTGCCAAAATTGGATGCAGTACCGGCTGATCAAAAAATATCTGGAGGCCCTGACGGACGAGCAGACGCTTGTGTTGGAATCCGGCCACCCGGTGGGGCTGTTCCGCTCTTCAAAGACGGCGCCACGCGTTATCATCACGAATGGCCTGATGGTCGGCATGTTTGACGACCAGGAAAATTTTAACCGTGCGGCAGCCATGGGCTTTGCCAATTACGGCCAGATGACAGCGGGCGGCTGGATGTACATCGGGCCGCAGGGCATCGTGCACGGCACCTTCAACACGCTGCTCAACGCTGGCCGCCTGAAGCTGGGCATCCCGAAGGACGGAGACTTAAAAGGCCGTCTGTTTGTATCCTCTGGCTTGGGCGGCATGAGCGGCGCCCAAGGAAAGGCAGCGAAGATTGCGGGCGCGGTTTCTGTTATCGCAGAGGTGGATTTTTCGCGCATCCAGACCCGCTTAGACCAGGGCTGGGTCGACTGCGTGGAGTCGGATCTCGACCGCAT
Organism: uncultured Oscillospiraceae bacterium; assembly: GCA_900554535.1. Lineage (GTDB taxonomy): Bacteria > Bacillota > Clostridia > Oscillospirales > Acutalibacteraceae > Caproicibacterium. The sequence goes on from USIA01000009.1 coordinate 23,461, forward strand.
CGCCGAAATGGTCATGGAAAAGCAGCAAGCGGGGGAGGCCTGCGCGATCGCCTACCACGGGAACATCATCGATCTGCTCGAGTATATCCTGGAAAAGAACATCCACGTAGACCTGCTCTCCGACCAAACCTCTTGTCATGTCCCCTATGACGGCGGCTACTGTCCGCAAGGCTTGACGTTTGAACAGCGGACGCAGATGCTCGCAGACGACCCCGAGACGTTTGCAAGGCTCGTTGACCAGTCGTTGCGCCACCATTTTGAGCTGATCTGTCAGCTTCACGACCGCGGCACGTATTTCTTCGATTACGGCAACAGCTTCATGAAGGCCGTGTATGATGCAGGGGTCAGGAAAATCTGCAAAAACGGCGTCGACGAGAAAGACGGCTTCATTTTCCCCTCCTATGTGGAGGATATCCTTGGCCCACAACTGTTCGATTACGGATACGGACCGTTCCGCTGGGTCTGTCTGAGTGGAAAGCCGGAGGATTTGGACGCGACGGACCGGGCTGCTATGGAATGTATCGATCCGAACCGCCGCTACCAGGACCGCGACAACTACGTTTGGGTACGCGATGCCAAGAAGAATCAGTTGGTGGTCGGCACACAGGCACGCATCCTGTATCAGGATGCGATGGGCCGTCTGAAGATTGCGCGCAAGTTTAACGAAATGGTGCGGGAGGGCAAAATTGGCCCGGTCATGCTGGGCCGTGATCATCACGACACAGGCGGGACGGATTCGCCCTTCCGGGAGACGTCGAATATTTATGATGGTTCCAACATCATGGCAGACATGGCGGTGCAGTGCTTTGCCGGCAATGCTGCGCGCGGCATGAGCCTGGTTGCACTGCATAACGGCGGTGGTGTTGGCATCGGTAAATCGATCAATGGTGGGTTCGGCATGGTACTCGATGGCAGTGAACGTGTAGACCGCATCCTTTCCACGGCCATGCCGTGGGATGTTATGGTCGGTGTTTCCCGCCGCAGCTGGGCGCGCAACGAGAATTCGGTTTCGACTTGTATAGAGTACAATCATATGCCCGATAATGGCGGTCAGATTACAATTCCTTATGTGGCGGACGCAGACATGGTGCATGCAATCGTGCAAAAAACAATGGGACAGCCAGATAAATGAGTAAAGATTGAGGTTGAAAATGAATCTAGCATCTTGAATTTTCTTGAATTTTTTTATATCATAAGCTGGAAGGTTTTTCATATACATATTTTCTTATAGATACTTTAACATTTCCGAATTTTACAACTCGACGATATGATTCGTATAATGACAAGGAACAAGCGGACATTGTTTTTTACTTGCAGAGAGGGACCATTCTCAAATTTTCAGACACGTTTGGATTCAGGCGGGTCGATTGTGGCCGGACAAGCCCTCCATGAGGTTCAAATAGGAGAAAAAACAACCGAGAGAAAATCATGCAATTGCTGGTTCGGTCTTGGTATATGTGGCGTATAATCACATGTCCGGTCATGACGGGCAGAATACATTTCCTATGTGCCTATGTGGCAGATGCAAAGATGGTACATACACTGGTGTAAAAATAGTGGGCCAGTTCAAAAACATTGAAAATTGAGGTTGCAAAATGAATACAGCGGAACTACTAGTCAAATGTCTGGAAAACGAGGGCGTGGAGTACGTGTTCGGCATTCCAGGAGAGGAAAATCTGGCGGTGATCGATGCTATCAGCCATTCGGATCAGATTCAGTTCATCACAACACGGCATGAACAGGGCGCGGCCTTTATGGCAGACGTGTACGGCCGTCTGACAGGCAAGTCGGGTGTGTGCTTGGCGACGCTGGGGCCCGGGGCCACGAACCTGATGACTGGCGTTGCGGATGCAGAAGGCGACGGTGCGCCGTTGGTGGCGATCACCGGTCAGGTGGGTACCGAGCGGATGCATATCACGTCGCACCAGTATCTGGACCTCTCCAAGATGTTTGAGCCGGTGACGCGGCGAACAAAGCTGGTCGTGCGGCCGGATACGATCAACGAAATTGTCCGGCTGGCATTTAAATATGCAGAAAGCGAGCGCCCGGGCGCCACGCACATCGATTTGCCGGTTGACATTTCCAAGATGCCAGTGCCGGACCGGGAAAAGCCCCTGGCCAGAGAGGTGCCGCACCGAGAATTCGCGGACGTCGTGTCCATCGAGGGTGCGGCCGCCGAAATCTTCAAAGCAGAGAATCCGGTGATCCTGGCGGGCAGCAGCGCGGTGCGCGCTCACGCCTCCGAGGCGATTACACAGTTTGCCGAGCAGCTGAAAATTCCAGTCGTCAATACCATGATGGCCAAGGGCGTCATCTCGCGTGCCAGCAAATACTCCATGATGACTATCGGCATCCCACAAAAAGACTATGCGGATAAAATCCTGGAAAAGGCGGATCTGGTTATTGCGATCGGATACGACCTGGTGGAATTTGCTCCCTCCAAGTGGAATCCGGATATGGAGAAAAAAATTATCCATATCGGAACGCGGCCGGCGCATACCAATAAATGCTATCAGTGCTGTGTGCAGGTGGTGGGGGACATTTCCGATTCCCTGCAAAGCATCATGCGGCGCACCGTGCGCAGCAAGGAGCCGGAAGAAGCGTTGCACATCAAGCAGATGTTCCGGCAGGAGCAGAACGCCTATGCAACGGACACGGCCTTCCCAATTAAGCCGCAAAAGGTGCTCAGTGATGTGCGCAGCGTGATGGGGGAGGACGACATCCTGATTTCCGACGTAGGCGCGCACAAGATGTGGATCGGCCGGCTTTATGGCTGTTATCGGCCCAACACCTGTATCATTTCCAACGGCTTTGCGACGATGGGCATTGCCGTGCCGGGCGCTGTGGCTGCGAAGCTTGTGTATCCGGACAGGCGCATTTTGGCGGTGACAGGCGACGGCGGATTCATGATGAATATGCAGGAATTGGAGACCGCGGTGCGCATTGGCGTCAGTTTTGTGGTATTGATTTTTCACGATGACAGCTATGGACTCATCAAGTGGAAGCAGATGGATCAATACGGCTACAGCGAATGCGTGGATTTTTCAGATCCTGATTTTGTCAAGCTGGCAGAAGCAATGCATTGCAAGGGCTACCGCATCTCGTCGGTGGAAGAACTGGTTCCAACGCTGGAAAAGGCTTTCGAGGATGAGGTGCCAGCCGTTATTGACTGCCCGGTCGACTATCAGGAGAACGTCAAACTGACGCAA
>USIA01000010.1 GCA_900554535.1 uncultured Oscillospiraceae bacterium
TCCCATAGCGCCGCACCGGTGGGGGTCTTTTCTGGCTTCTGCCTGCCGTAACTACCGGCTTTCTTTCGATGAACAACTGCTTGTCTACGCCCAGCGCCCAGACGCCACCGCCGTCCTGGAGATCGAGCGATGGAACCGGCAATTTGGGCGCTGGGTAAACCGGGGCGCAAACGGCATTGCCGTTTTTGATGGGGAGCACAATGGCAAGCCCCGGCTGAAATACTACTTTGATATTTCCGATACCCATGAGGCCCGGTTCCCCCGACCCGTCCCCCTTTGGACGGTGCGGGAGGAATATGCGCCGGACATCATTGAAACGCTGGAAAACAGCTTTGGAGAGCTGGAGCGCAAGGAGGATTTGGGTGAAGCACTGCTCTCTGCGGCAAAGAACGCCGTGGAGGACAATATGCCCGACTACCTGGCAGAATTGAAAACCCTCACGGAAGGCAGCTTTCTGGAAGAACTGGATGAGCTGAACCTGGAGGTGGAATACCGCAGGGCGGTGCAAAACAGCATTGGATATATGCTGCTGGTGCGCTGCGGCCTTGACCCGTCTGAATACTTTGAGGATGAGGATTTTCGGGATGTGCTGAATTTCAACACTCCACAGACCCTGAACGCTTTGGGCGTGGCCACCGGGGACATCTCCCAGATGTGCCTTTCCGCCATTTCCCGCACGGTCCTTGCCCTGCAAAGACAGCCCCAAAAAGAAAATCGCACATTTGAACCCCAGCAGAAAAACCAGTATGCTGTAACTGAACAGGAAAACACACAGCCGGAAAGGAGTTTTGAATATGACCGAGATCACTTACACCAGGCAGGGCGACTACAATCTGCCGAACCTTCTGCCGCCCCAGGAGGAGCCGGTTCCCCATGGGAAATACGCATTGCTTCGGAAGAAGTTCCTCAAGGAGCACCGCAGGGTGACGTACACCAACCTGCTGACCAGCGGCAAGCTGAACAGCCATCTGGCGGAGATCCAGCAGACCGCCCAGCGCCGGATGGAGGAAATCGTGGCGCAGATGGCGAAAGCCGAGGGCGTGACGGAGGAACTGAAAGCCAGCGACCAGATGAAATGGGTGGGGCTGATGAACAACATCCAGAACGCGGCGGAGGAAATGGTGCTGGCAGAACTGATTTACAGCTAACGACCCAAGAGCCGGAACCGGAAGAAAGCGCAGGTGGCGAACAGCTCCCTGCGCTTTTGGATGAAAAGCAGATTATGGCCATCATCGCCAACAAGGATGATGACCTGAAATATAAGAAAAATCAGATCGAGCTTTTCTTCTCGGTTCACAGCGATGTTCAGGAACGGGCCGACTACCTGAAATCCGCTTATCAGGACCGGTACACTGAGATCATCGCTGACGGGCAGCGCCTGGGATATAAGCCCCAGGAGAATGGCCTGCTCATGTGGGAAGGCTCTTACCCATCCCGCACCAAGGAATCCGTTTTTTCCTGGGATATTGTGGCCCAGTGGACTGCCCAGCTCATTGACAAAAAAGAATATTTCATTCAGACGGACATCCCGCAGCTCCTTACCCAGGAGAGCCAGCAGATGTCCCTTTTTGATTTTGCGGCGTTTCAGCAGCCAGCCCAGGCCGAGGGTACGGCCCAACCATCCATTTTCCCTCACCCGGCTCTGCCTCAGCAGGTAATCGACGAGGCGCTGTGCGTTGGTGCCAACGACCAGAACAGCCGCCTCATCATCTGCGCCTATTTCAAAAAGGATAAGCCGGACAATGCCAGGTTCCTGGCAGAGCACTATGTAGAGAACGGCGCTGGCTTTTATCTGGATGGCCGACAGTATGCCATCTGGTACAACGCCGAGGGAATCCGCATTGCCCAGGGCGAAAGCGCCCAGCGTTCCAGCGCCACCCTCATCCCCTGGGAACAGGCGGCGGCCCGTATCCGGGAACTGCTGGATTTGGGCCGGTATATGCCCCAGAGCGAGCTGGACCGGGTGGACGGGTATGAACGCCAGCAACGGGCCGCGCAGCTATGGTATCTCCGGCAGGATTTTGCAGAAGGCACCGCCGACGCGGGCTATCTTCCCACGGTGAATGCCATTTACGGCAAAAATCATGGGTTTCCAGAGGAAAGCGCCGCCATAAGCAATTTGTTAGGCCATCCGGAGGGGCTGCAGAACCTGCGGGATGAGCTGGAGCAGTTTGTCCAGGCATACAGAGAGAACCGGGAACTGCTGCGATTCCATTTCCACCGTCCGCAAAAATTGCTGGAGCAGCTTTCCGACCTGCAGCGGGAACCGCTGCACTTTACCGCCGCCGAAGGGTACGCCCCCCAGCGGCGTTTTTTCATCTCCGGGGACGAGATCGACAACCTTCTCCGGGGTGGAAAACGCAGCACCGATTACCGGCTGGCCGTGTATTCTTTCTATCGCAACCACACAGAGCGCAAGGAACGGGAGAATTTCTTAAAGCACTACCACGGCGAGTACAGCGGCCATTCCGGTGGGAATGACGATGTGACCTACCAGCTCAGTAAAGGTGTTTCTTTCAGCCACGGCAGTATTACCGCCCCCTACGCCAAGGTGGAGCTGAAATGGAACGCCGTGGAAAAGCGCGTCAGCGCCATGATCGCCCAGGGGCGGTTCCTCACCGATGAGGACCGCGCCGCCATGCCGCAGTATGAGAAGCACCAGCTTGCCCGGAATATCCGCACTTTCTTTGAGAATGTGCCGCAGGAGCAGCCCCACCCCTATCCCTTTGGCTTTGACTATTGGGACGCGGTGAAGCTCATCGAGCCGCAGCTTGACGACCCGGCCCGTGTGGAAGAAATCTATCAGATGATGGTCCCCGTTTGGGAGGCCACCCCGCAGGATGACAGGATGTATGCCCTGCGCCGGCAGGCATTTGAAAACCTCACCGCCTTCCGGCAGAGAACCTTCACGCTCTTTGCAGAGCACAAGGAGCCTGCGGCTCCTGCTATGCCGCAAGCCAAAGCCTACGACCTGGGCTATGGCCATTTGGGAAATGGGATTACTGTGTGGAACCGGCTGGAGAAAGAACACGGGGACTACAAAACGGTTGCCCACATCGCGCCGGACCGCACGGTAACGATTTATGATGAGGAAATGCCCCAGGCAGTGCGGGAGGAAATCCAGCGGATTGCTGACACTTCGGAAATGACCATTTCCGTGACCCAGGACGCGCCGGTGTTCGCCGTGCCACCCAGGGTACAGGAACCGCCTCAAAAAGAAGAACCGGCAGACCCCTACCCGGAGCTGGCCGCCCAGGTGCTGCGCTTTGTGGGAGAGTTTGACGGTTCCCGCATGGGCTATGGTGAAGATGACGCCCAAGCGTTGGAAAATATTGCCCAGCAGCTTCACGACCCCGTTCAGCGGGAGGAAATCCGCAGACTGCTTCAATCCTTCCTGGACCATGCGGACCCGGAAGAAGAAATCGCGGTGGACATCACCCTCTGTATGGAGCAGATCGGGGAGCTGCCCCTGGCCCTTACCCCGGAACAGGCGCGGATAGAAGAAATCGCCGGTTATCTGGAGGAGGCCGGATATGCGGCTTCCAGAGAACTGGTCGAAGAAGGCTTGATGGATTACCGTGCTCATGGCGGCAAAGGTAACAGCCAGGATGTTGCCGACTTCATTGAGCGCGAGTTTTTGTCCGAGGAGACGGAACCTGCTTCACTGGAGATCGCCAAAGAGTTTATCAACGATTTCTGCGAGGCCGAGTATGGCAGCCCAGCCGACTTCAGTGATCTGGAAAAGGTGGGCATTGCCTACCCCACTGTCACGGATGAGGAAATCCCCATCCAGGTCAATGCCGATCTGGTCCATTACCGTATTGAGCGTTATCTGGGCGGGCAGTTTTTGGAGCGCAGGCAGTATGAGAGCCTGGATGAACTCATCCAAAATGAGCTGGCCGAACTGGACTTTGACGACCTCGTTTCCGTTTCCGATGAGGAGCTGGAATCCATCAGTACCACGCCGGAGCAGGATTCGGATGACTACCGCTTACTCAGCCGCCTGAAAGACGACTGCGACTACTTCCTGGGCGTTGGCGGACGGGCGGAAAAGCACCTGTGGGCTGGGAACGTGCGGGAACAGATCGCAAAAATGCGGGAACTTTATGCTGCCCTGCCAGATGAACCGGAATGGCTCACCATGGAGGACATCGACCGTTACGCCCAGCGCATGGAGCCGCCTTACGAAGTGGTGGTGTACCATCATTTTGAAAATGGGGTTGATGAACGGCTGGATTACCAAACGCTGGCGGAGGCCGAACAAGCTGCACAAAAATATGTGGCCGGCACTATGGAGGGCGAGGATGGCTTTGCCTATGATGGCGCGGGTATCTATGACCTTCAGGAGAACAGATGGCTGCGGGTTTACGGGAACTTCCCTGATGAACGAGCCATTGAGCAGGCAAAACAAGCCCCTGCCGCAGAGGAACAGCCAGCCAGCCCAGAGCAGGCCGATTTACAGCCTAAAAAAGAAGAAGCACTCCCCCTGCCGCCGAAGCGCCCCCGCCGTGAGCGCATTACCTTCACCACTCTGCACCCGGAGATCCCAAGGGACCAGCGCCATGATTTCCACATCACCGACGACGCCTTGGGCCACGGCACCCCCAGCGAGAAATACGCGGCCAATGTTGCCGCCATCCGCACCTTGAAGCAGATTGAGGCGGAGGAACGGCTGGCCACACCCGAAGAACAGGAAATCCTATCCCGCTATGTGGGCTGGGGCGGCCTTGCAAACTGCTTTGAACAAACCAGCCCCCATTATGAGGAACTGAAATCTCTGCTGGATTCGGAGGAATACGCAGCGGCCAGGGCCAGCTCCCTCACCGCCTTTTACACGCCGCCCGTGATCATCCGGGGAATCTATAAGGCCCTCGCTCAGATGGGCTTTACCCAGGGCAACATTTTGGACAAAACCACGCCGAGATTGATACAATTCCATACCCTCAAAAATGCCGTAAATCCGCCGTTTCTGGGCGGTTTTTTATTTTCCGGCACTGTGGCAGCATAGGCAGAACGGCATCCTTGCCAGGGTGAATCGCCCTCTTCAGTGGTACTCTGTAACGATAGAAAAGCTATCGTTACAGAGTAGGGCTATCGTTAAGATGTAGAGAGCGTGAGAATCTGCCAGCTTAAATATCACTTAATATCAGTAAATATTAAAAGATACTCAAAAAGGGGCTTGAAAAACAGCAAGGGATCTGCTATAATTTTATCTGTATTACTATGTCTTTTGGTAGCTTGAGAGGTGAACGCTATGAGCGAGAGAATGGATGACAACTATATCAGCCTTGAAGAAGCAGCTGAATACTTGAACATCAAGCCAGTAACTTTACGGAAGTGGATTAAGCAAAAGACAGACCTCCCTGCGCATCAAATTGGGCGCTTATGGAAGTTCAAACGCTCCGAACTGGACGCATGGGTAAAAAGTGGGAAGAGCGCCATGAGGTAAAATTCTGCAAAGGAAAGGGCTGTTAATATGGCTGAAATAACATTATATAATCAGGATTGCATTGCTGCCATGAAACAAATTGATGCGGAATCTATCGATTTGATCGTTACTGATCCACCATACAATCTTGGCAATTTCATGAAGAAAAGAGATACAAATCTCAAGAAAATGCGCGATAATTTTTTCGGATCTGCCGGATGGGACGACATGGAATTTGATGAATGGTCAAAGTCTATGGATGAATTTTTCAAGGCCTCTGCAAGAGTAATAAAAAAAGGTGGAACCATGATAGTTTTCATGGCCATCATCAAAGTCGAAACTGTAATACAGTTGGCAGAAAAACACGGATTTTACTATAAAACCACAGGAATCTGGCATAAAACGAATCCAATGCCGAGGAATATGAACCTTCATTTTGTAAATTCGACAGAAGCATGGATTTATTTTACATATAAAAAGAAAACAGGAACATTTAATAATGGTGGTGCGATGTTTCACGATTTTATCGAAACATCTGTAACGCCCAACGGAGAACGTAGGTTTGGCAAGCATCCTACCCAAAAACCAGAAAGTCTCATTCAGCATTTTGTTGAGATTTTGTCGAATCCCAATGACACTGTACTTGATCCTTTTATGGGAAGTGGTACAACCGGAGTGGTCTCCAAACGGACGGATCGAAATTTTATAGGTATCGAGTTAGACGAGGGGTATTTTAAGATAGCTCAGGATAGGATTCAGGAGGCACGAGGATGAGACCAAAGGTGATTGATTTGTTTGCCGGGGTCGGCGGATTGTCCCTTGGTTTTGAAAAATGCGGATTTGATGTAATACTGGCAAATGAATATGATCCTTCTATTGCTGCAGCATATGAGATGAATCACAAAGGTACAAAAATGATTGTCGGTGACATTACCGCCCTGGATCTCGAAAAAACCTTTGGCAGCTATGAGGGAAAGGTGGATGTCGTTATTGGAGGTCCTCCTTGTCAAGGCTTTTCACAAAAAGGACAACGAAAAACAATTCATGATGAGAGAAATTTTCTCTTTAAATATTACGTGAGAGTAGTCGGACTTGTAAAACCTCGATACTTTGTAATGGAAAATGTGCCAAATCTGCTGACTGCAGAAGGGGGATATTTCCGTAAGGAAATTGAAGAACTTTTTAATTCTATGGGCTATCAATTGAAAATGGGTGTCCTCAATGCATCAGATTATGGTGTTCCACAAAACAGGCGGAGGGCGGTCATTATCGGTAAACGGAATGGAGACGCACCTGCTTTGCCAAAGCCCCATAATGCAACAGTAACTATTTGGGATGCAATCAGTGATCTTGCCTATTTAAATTCTGGGGAAGGCAGTGAAGAACAGGAATATCGCTTTGAGCCACAAAGTGAGTATCAAAAAAAACTTCGCAATGGAAGCAATGTGCTGTACAATCATGTGGCTACCAAGCATTCTAAATTGGCGTTAGAAAGATTGGCAATGATTCCGCCTAATGCAGGAAGGGAAGTTTTACCAAAGGAACATCTAACTAAGTCGATCTATAGCGGTACATGGACTCGTATGAGGAAGGACGAGATATCGGTTACCATCACCACAAGATTTGATACTCCGTCCTCCGGTAAATTTACTCACCCGTTTCTTAATCGAGCTATTACTGTCCGAGAAGCTGCGAGAATACAATCATTTCCTGATAGTTTTAAATTTACAGGAAATAAGGGATCGCAGATGAAGCAAGTCGGTAATGCCGTGCCGCCATTATTGGCTGAAGCAATAGCCAGTGTGATACTGAATGATATCGAGGAGGATGGAAAGAATGAATAGGCCCGATAACATACTTGTTTATGATGAGATGGATTTGAAGCTGGGAATTAAATCGTCCCTACCCCATGTGAAAAGCACACTTGCCTTGGCTATCTTGCTGTGGGAGTGTTCGGATCATCCGTCAGAGTTGATTTATTCAACACAGAACGGCGATGAGACGGTTATGACTGAGCAGCTTGAGCAGTGGATTATTGACTATCTGGCGGATATTTGCGATGAAGAACAAATATCTCCAGACGATTTAATAGCGGGCTTTAATCAGAACCAACTTTTCAAGTCCCAGATGGAAGCGCTCATGGTTGCTTTTGAGTTGATTTGGAAACTTGCGAAGGTTAGCTTTGTTGACACAACAAAGGCGGCCAGTGCAGAAAGGACTGGTGGTGTCCGTTTTCCTAAGAAGTTAATGTACTCTATCAATATTGACATCATACACAGTGTGATTAGAGGTAACGAGAATGCTTATTGCAGAGTTCTCTTAGCTTGGACAGGATTTAATGTTCCTACGGATCCTGAGTGCGAGAAAACGCTTATCTATCTGCTGACTGCGCTTTCTGAAGGCGCAGTGTTTAAGTTGACGGATGGAAATCGGGATGTGATTTTCAATCAAAACAGCATATACCGTAAACTGTTGGAAACAGCGGATGCGGTAGATGTGAACGGAGATAAAGAAGCCAAAGGACCACTTCGCATCTTGAAATCTATGCTTTCCGAGGGTATGAATCCTTACCTTCAGTATTCTAATGGTAAAGTTACCGTTGCAACACCGAATAGCGAAAAACTTGAGGATTATCAAAAGCGTGTTGATACTCTTTTGCGCTTGTATGCTACAAAAGTCATAGGATTGGATGATTTGGAGGCCGATACAGAAGGCATCAGCCTTGACGATTTAGAAGAGTCTCGTATCAGTAGTGGCACTAATATTCTTCTGTATGGCGTTCCAGGTTCCGGAAAGAGCTGGACTATTGAACACGAATATTGCAGAGCAGAAAGTCATGTCGAGCGACTCGTATTCCATCCTGATTATACATATTCGGATTTCGTAGGACAGATTCTGCCAGATGTTGATGAAGAGGGACTTGTCACATACAAGTTTACGCCTGGGCCTTTTACAACGATTCTTCGGGATGCTTACAGGAATCCGACACAGGAATATATCCTTATCATTGAGGAAATAAATCGTGGGAATGCGCCAGCAATTTTCGGTGAAGTATTCCAACTACTCGACAGAGCCGTTGAACCAAAGAGGGAGCAGGATGTCGTGTATCCCACAGGAACAAGTGAGTACGGTATTACTAATCGGTATATGGCAACAGTCATTTACGGTGATGGCAGCCATAAAGTGCGCATTCCCTCGAATTTGTCTGTAATCGGAACCATGAACACATCAGACCAAAATGTTTTCACATTGGACACTGCGTTCCAACGTAGATGGAATATGCGGCTAATCGAAAACACTTTCGAGAATGTACGCTCCTCTCTGGCCGATGCGGTGATTCTTGATACGGATGTAACCTGGAAGATGTTCTGTACAACAATTAACAAGATTGTGGTGGGCAATAAAGCCAAAATGGCATCTGCTGAAGACAAACGTCTGGGTGTATATTTCGTACATGAAAATGATTTGAAATATGATGAAAATGCCAATTCGACGGATAATAATCTTCGCAGTGAATATAATGCTCTGTTGAGGGCTGAACGGGATGGAGATCTCACTCCTGAACAAAAGACCCGGCTGTATGAAATTCGTGAAGCCCTTAAAAGAATTCGTAAATTCCCAGAGAAAGTTATTAAGTACTTGTGGGATGATGCTTTTAAATTCAACCCGCAGGATCTGTTCGACACCACTCGATTTGACAACTTGGAAGATATCATCCGGCATTTTGTTTTTTCATATGGCAGGAGTCGATTTGATATTTTCAAGCAGACTGTTCGAGATACATTTTTTCCATCGTAATGTAGACGATGCGGGATAAAGGTGGTGATGGTTCATGGATTTGGAGAAAAATCTGCGTGATAGGTGTAAGGTTATTTCTGGTGATGATGGGGACAGTTTTGTTGGCGTGAAAGCGGACACTGATGACGCTATCATATATTTCCCGATAGGATATCAATTGCCTGAGAACGATGTTGATTTGAGAATTGATGTGCAGAATCTATTCGGAGTTCTTTCTGTCTTCATGAAAGAAGATAAAGTTATTGAAGCACGGAAATTTGAAGCGCCGCAGACTGTCGATTTTCCAATCCATGCTTATTTAAAAGTAATAACGTCTTTTTTGCGTACTGGCAGATATTACATTGAAAGTGATCCTGAATACAAGACAAGCACTAAGGGAAATACATCGTGGCCCAGAACAGTTCGAGAACAACGAGCTTTAGTTCAGAAGAACGGCTCTCTTGTTTTTACTAATATGACAGTACGCTCTGTTACGCCAAACGCAGATAAGCAGATTACGCAAATACACAAATTTTGTGTTTATGAGGCTTTTGATAAACTTGGATGGCTCTATGTTCCGTTTAAGCCAGAACAGCCTGGCCCGCACCCAACAATAAAGGAATCCATTTATATCCTTACAAAAAAGTTGGCGGCATCGCATAATGACAATGAGCAGGAGCTGTTCCGGGCAATGAAAAATATGCTTGAATATATGGATGAAAAGAGTTCGGACAAGCAATACTTCTTTGGTACAGATTATTTTGATCGTATTTGGGAACGAATGATCGACAAAGCGTTTGGCATTGAGGACAAGGCTTCGTATTTCCCAAGAACGAGATGGTTGTTGGATTACGGCGCAAACAAGGTAAAAACTCCGCTCTATCCAGATTCTATTATGATTTTTAGGGATAAGTATTATGTTTTGGATGCCAAGTGCTATCGATATGGATGGACTGGTGATGCTGACCATCTTCCGAACGGAGCCGATATTAACAAGCAGATTACCTACGGGGAGTATATAGAACGCACTCGAAGTGTTCCCAACGACAAACTTTTCAATGCGTTTGTAATGCCGTACAATATGGCAGATAACCTTTTTAGGCTGACCTCACCAATCGGCAATATAGGTGAAGCGATCGGTGATTGGCGGACAAATATGAAAAACTATGAAAGAATCCAAGGGATTGTCATTGATACCCGGTTTTTAATGTACAACTACATAGGGATGCCGGAACAGCAAAAGAAAGAGTTGGCCGAAAGCATTGAAAAAGTCCTGTCACGGGGAGCTGTTCCTGCACCAACAATATAAATAAAAACAAGACTCTACTCACAATTAAGCGGGTAGAGTCTCGTTTTTTTACTATAGATTACTTATTGAAAATGTCCTTTACCAGCGGTTGCACCAGGCTGCGAATTTTCTTGATGTCATCCGACACCGTGCGCTGCTTGATGCCCAGCTCGTCCGCCATCTCCTGCTGGGTGGCTCCATCGTAGAGCAGACGGAAAATTTGGGCATACTTCGGTTTTATTTCGCCGAGCATGGTTATGAGATCTTCCAGAATCGTTTCGTAGATAACATCTTCCTCAAACGACCCTTCTGCGGCCGGCTCCGCTCCCTCATCCATCAGTACGGAGAGGGAGGCAGGCTTATTCCGCTCACGGCTGGTCTCTGAGAAGTGCTTGCATTCCTCGCAATGGTTACTCTCTGGGCAGCGGATCAGCTTGCCGTTTTTGCCCTTGACCATGCAGCGGCCATCCCGGTCCTCGCGCTTGATTTCTGCCCAAATCGGCGCCATATACGCCTTGTACTCTTCCTCGGTTGCGTCCACCATCACTACCCGGCACTTGCGGTTTCCGATGCGGCGCCAGGTGACATCCTCCTGCTTGATGCCAAAATCGCGGATGACCTCATCGGATACCACCATCGGGATCTGATACTGCTTGTCCTGTTTTTTACTCTGTTTGTCCATAATGTGGGCCCTCCTTCGACCCGAAAGTCGAAATGAGGACCCACTGCAAAATAGGCATAGCTGGCCATCTGAAAATGAATCCTCATTTCAGTCCTGGCCAACCATTCCAGTGGTCGGCTGTAGTGTTTAGTTGCCCCTCAAAATGTTCTGGAATCATCCTTGATCAGTGGATGAACACCTTGATGGCTACGAGGTTTTCCTCGTTGCCTATATATTACAGCAAAAGAAATAATAATGTAATTTCCATAAAAACCGATGTGACCTGACACATAGAAGTAAAGGCTAAATTCTTGTTTTACCATTATTTTTGTGTTATAATTTGAAGGGAAGCGACAATAACGATGCTCTATAGCAGCATGGAGTAATGGGTCGCGTAATGTTATAGATGATTTTGGAGAGACAGTTTGGAAGGAGTGTGATAAGAAATGGCTAAAAAAATTTCTGAACTTTTTATGAATAGCCTGTTTGAATATGACAGCTATACATGTAAATTTGAGAAAGATATTGAAAATGTGGCTCCCGACCAACCGCCGAGAACCACATTAAAGCTGATTGCGCAGCATAACCAACCTATCCATTTTTCATATGCACCACAAAAGGGGTTAAATCTTTCCGGCACTGCAGGCGGAATTCTTTCAGAAAACATCCTTGGAAAGCTCTTAGCTATCCCAGACGGTGATATTGATGCTCATATTGCGTTTTTTACGGATTACGGGTTTTTGTATCCAGTGAGCGAAACTGAATATGAAGCAGTAGAAGCCGATGCCCTAATGGAATTTGTGAACCGGATAAAAGCCACGGTTACGCTAGTGAACTCTATTGCAGCAAAGAAAAACTACACAAATATTCTGATTGGCACCGCATATCTCTTATATGCGGAGCCAATTACCATGCATTTATCTACGGGCGAGTACAGTACCTGTGTTCACGAATTTACGAATCTCGTTCATAACTACTCACAGTTTCCTGATATGCAAAGAAATCAGGAGGTGTTTGATACAAATAAATTTTCTGTGGAGGATACGCTGTTTCCACCTTCTTATCAGGTTGATATCGGGTATTTCAACCAAGTTAGGAGTTCGACAGGGGCAGGAGAATTGCAATGGTTTAAGAATCTGTTTGCAATGTACACGGGTTTGCCCGACGTAAGTAAGGAATTGCGTACAATCATTGATTTCTTTTTCCATTACCAAAAAGAGGTGGGAGTCTTTAGCACTATTGAGTACAAGAAAATCCGCTACTTGAACGGAAAACAGCCAGACAATTTTTCTGATGAGATGAAAACGGCGTTATTAAAGATTGCCAACATTGTTTTAAGCGAGGAAATCAACTACAATATAGCAGGCATTCATCCACGCTATTCCTCGTTTGATTTGAAGCCCACATGGAAACTGGACAATCTTATTCAAGCATTATATTTTTCCATTTTTTATATGAAACCTGGTGTGGAGATCTACAAGAGATGCAAAAATCCAACCTGCAAAAGGGATGTGTATTTTCTTGTGAATGCCACGGCTACAAATAAAGAATATTGTTGTCCGAAGTGTGCGAATGCGGCAGCGCAAAGACGCTCAAGGGAACGAAAACTGTCTCAGAAATAAAAGTGGGCGGTGCTTATCATCACGATAGGCACCGCCTTTTTCAGTCTTTCTTGTAAAACATGGTTTCATAGCCGTCTGCCCGGAGATTCAGCCCCTCTATCCACGGCGGCGTCCTTCCCATCTGATCGCATACGGCGTCCAGGGAGACATCCATGCCGCACTCAACGATCAGCTCATCGTGGACATGGCCGACGATAAAACAGTGGGACAGCGTCCGCATGGCATACATGAGGATGTCTCTTGAAATCGCCTGAACGACATTCTC
The DNA here is from genome assembly GCA_900554535.1 of uncultured Oscillospiraceae bacterium. Lineage (GTDB taxonomy): Bacteria > Bacillota > Clostridia > Oscillospirales > Acutalibacteraceae > Caproicibacterium. The sequence goes on from USIA01000010.1 coordinate 13,042, forward strand.
CGTGAATTTCGGGCCGTAGGATTCGATGCGCTCCCACTTCTTTGTGCTGCCGACGCCCTCATAGGTGACGGATTCACCACCGAACTTATTTGTCCCCATCTTCGGCTTCACATAGCAGAGCTGGCGGCCGGAAGGCAGAATGATGAACAGCATCCCACTGCGGTAGCGGAACCGGATACCGTGCGTTTCCGTGTCCAGCCGCTGGCGGACGGTGGTTTTTACGGCATTGTCCACATCCCACCAAAGCTGTACGATGTTCGGATTGGAGGTGCGCCACGCATCCACAAGGGGCTGGAGTTCCTCCTCGGCAAGACCCATCTCCAAAGCGCCCATCGACTTGAGGGCGCCTACCGATCCGCCGTATCCCAGGGCCAGTTCGGCAATCTTGCCTTTTTGCCGAAGATGGGCGTTCTGCCCGTGTTTTTCCACCGGTACATGGAACATGGCGGAGGCACTGGCACAGTAGATGTCGCCGTTTTCCGCAAAGACCTTCAGCCGCCAGGACTCGCCGGCCAAAAATGAAAGCACACGGGCTTCGATGGCGGAGAAGTCAGAAACAATGAATTTGTACCCGTCCCTCGGCACAAACGCTGTGCGGATGAGTTCAGACAGGACTTCCGGCACGGAGTCATACAGTGCCGAGAGCAGGGCGTAATCGCCGGCACGGACAAGTCTTCTCGCGTCTTCCAGATGTGTCATGTGGTTCTGCGGCAGGTTCTGCAATTGAATCAGTCTGCCCGCCCAGCGGCCGCTTCTGTTCGCACCATAAAACTGAAACATCCCTCTTGCCCTGCCATCCGCGCATACGGCGTTCTGCATGGCCTGGTACTTCTTCACGGAGGACTTGGCAAGCTGCCGGCGCAGCTCCAGCACCTCGGCAAGCTCCGGCGGTGCGGTTTTCAGAAGTTCCTTCACAGCTTTCTTATCCAGGCAGTCCACCTCAAGACCGTGCTTTGTGAGCCACTCCTTCATCTGCTGGACGGAGTTCGGGTTTTCCAGGGCGGTAAGCTGCCGCATCTTTGCGGAAAGTTCCTCCCTGGAACGCTCATCGATGGCGATGGCCTGTTCTACCAGCACCATGTCAAGCTGTATGCCCCGGTCGTTGATCTCCTGGTCGAGATGGTATTCCTCCCATAGGAACTCCGGCACGGGGAACTTCGACAGCTTCTGCTGGATCGCCATCTCGGTTTCCACATCCCGCTTGTTATACGCGATGAAGGTTGACCACTTCACCGGGTCATGCTCTGGGAGGTTGCGCGTCCTGCCGCCATTGGCCTTGGTAGGCTTGCAGGGGACGCAGAAATAGCGGATGAGCGCCTTGCCCTCAGCCATCTTCTGGTTTTCCAGCTTGAGGACTTTGCCGATACCCTCCAGAGAGAGGGGCAGCCCCATGTACGCGCCCCATACCAGGGAGCAGCGCCAGGAGGATGGGTCAAGGTAATTCCGGACGGTGTCCTCCTCTATGCTGTAGGAAGAAAAATACTGCGGATAGTTCCGGCGCAGCCAGACGGAAAGGCAGACCCGCTCGAAGGACGCATTGTATGCCCACTTGATGACGGAATCGTCCGAGAGCGCCCGGATGATCTCCTCCGGCACGGTGTCGCCGGACGCCAGGTCATATACGGTAACCTCGCCGCCGTCCACGGACACGCCAAAGAGCAGGATTTCAAAATTAGGGGATGAAGCGTATTTATACACGCCGCATTTTTTCAGATCGACATCGGAAAAGGTTTCCAAGTCGATGGATAGGGTGTGGATTGCCATAGTGCTGTTACCTCCATAAGAAACAGGCGGCAGGAGTGCTGTGCCTGCCGCCCGGTGCGCATTGCTTATTCCTCCGGCTGTTTTGCCGTCTGGCGCTTCTTCTCCCTGTGTTTCTTGAACTTTGTCCAGCACCAGTGCGGGAAGTCGGTGATCCAGTACGCGATGCTGCCGATGGCAAGCCCGTACAGGATAAAGAAGATCGCGATCACGTCCACTTGCTTTGCAAACTCATAAAGCTCTGTCATATCCATTTACCTCGCATTTTCTTTGAATTGGCGGGCGGCAGCGGCGACTGCCGCCCTGTGTTGTCTCAGGAAAGATAATCGTCGTCATCCTCGGTGGAGAAATCATCCTCGGCACGGCTCTTGCCGCCCAGCGGCTCCCCATCGGAGATCTTCTGCAGGTTGTTCAGCCCGCAGGCGATGCCCCGGTTGCCGTTGGAGTTAAAGGCATACAGGTTGATGCTGGCCCTGCCGTACACGCCGGAGTACACCTCGGAACGCTCCAGAATGGGGTTCAGGTCCGCATCCACGATGCCGGGTGCGGTGGCGGAATTGGCGTTGATGAAGTACGCATCCGCATAGACCGGATCATCGGGGCGTTCCACATCGCCGTCACGCAGCGGGGTCTTGATGACCGAGAGGGCGGGGACGGTCTTGCCGTTTCCCTTCAGCTTGGACTCGCCTTCCTCATAGGCTGCCTGGATCGCCGCCTTGATGGCTTCCACGGTTTTCTTGTCGGACTTCGGGATGATCAGGCTGACGCTGTACTTGGGCGTGCCGCCGTTGATGCTCTTGGGGTCCCAGACATTCGCATAGCTCCAGCGGGTTCTGGGGCCGGTAATTACCTTCGTCTTATTTACGATCTTTGCCATAGTTGTTGTCCTCCTCATTTTCTTTGAAATCGTTAATGGCTGTGTTCATGGCCGGGCGCTTATCGCTCTCCGGCACAAGTACGGGTTTGCCGGGTGGTTTGTAGACAAGGCCGCCGAGCAGCTCTTCAAACTTTTTCCGGCCAAGGGCCTGGCTCATGGCCGTGATGCCCAGCAGTTTCTTCTCATAGGGTTCATAACCGGCAGCCTCGACTGCTTTTGCGACTGCACCCTCATCGGTGTACTTCCGGTTGGAGCGGCCCTCCACCACTTTGAATCCTGTAAACTTCGTCCCGGACAGGGCTTTCTGCAGGGCGTAATCCTTAACGTCTCCAGCCCAGGAGACCAGCTCGTCCGCCTTGGTAAGAATAGCGGCAATCTCCTCATCCCCCAGGAGCGCGGGCATCTCGAAGTCATACCGTGCCAGTTCCAGGTTGTATTCCGCCCGCTTGCGGCAGTTGGCCTTTGCCTTGCAGAACTGGCAGTGGTCGCCAGCTTTGAACTCGCCCTTGCCCTCGTATGCCAGCTTGGCTGCAGGGGCAAGCACGGTCTTAGCCCAGGCCAGGAGTTCTTCCCGGCTCATGGTGTATGTGCTGACGTTCTCCCGGCGGGGCTGGTAGATGGTAAGGCTGACCTGCGCGATGTCGTAAATACCATCGAACAGGTCGAGGGCGCCCAGCGCATAGCAGGAAAGCTGGCTGTTCTTCTCCGCCGACACCAGGACGCCAAGCCCGTGCTTGTAGTCAATGATGTGGAGAAGCCCGTCCGATACGATGACGCAGTCCCCGGTGCCGAAGCTGCCCTCGATCCCTACATAGCGGGAATAGTCGAGCCTCTGCTCCACAAGCACCAGCGGGTCGGCGCAGCGTTCTCTGGCCTTTGCCACTTCCTCCATCACGAAGGCGCAGTAGCCGTCGGCACAGTCCTCCATCTCCTGGGAGTAGTAGGTCAGGTTCTCCGTAGGGTCCTTCACCCTGCGGCCGAGGGCTTTTTCCACCTTATAGGCGCACAGCTCATGGCAGTCGGTTCCCTCCTGGGCGTATTCGCTGGGCCTGTCCGCATACTCCTCGCAGAGCCGGGCCGACGGCGGGCAGTTGATCCACCTGTGGCTTGCGGAAGCGGAAAGGAAGGAATGTTTACCCATTGGTTCCCGCCTCCGGCTTTCCGAGCGCATCAGCTTCCTTCAGAAGCCCTTCAAATTGAGAAGGGTCGATGTCTGACAGCTTCCTCGCTCCATACTTTGTGATGAGGGCTTTCACCTCTGCCGAGTACCCTGCCTGGGCGATCACCGTCATGCGGTGGCGCACCTCCTCAAGGGTGAGGGCTTTCGGCTTCTCCTTCGGCGGCGCATCCTCTGCCGCCGGGGAAGAAAACATCTCCGCCAGCGTATTGGCGATTCCGATGATGGCCTCTCCGCAGGAGCGAAGCTCCTTAATCTGTAAGTCCAGGTCGCTCATTTTCCCCATCCGGCGTTCCTCCTTCCTGATTTGCCGTCTGCAGCTTTCTGGCGAGACGCTTCGCGATCACGCTGATGGCAATCAGCACATCGGCGAGTTCCTCGTCAAGCTGCCTGTCTCTGGTTGTCTCCGTGTTTTTCTGCATCCGCAGCACCTCCGTTTCCGAGCGGCTTTCCTGCCCCTCTGTTTCTGAAAGGACAGAACCGGGATTTTTCAGCGGAGAAAAATTTGCCGTCCCTGTGTCTCTCACTTCTGAAAGGACAAGGACGGCATTTTTTAGCGGAAAATCTGACAGCGGCAGTTCGCATTTTATAGGAAACGAAAAAAGTCCGGGCGTCCACCGCTGAAACGGAGGATTTCTGTCCTTTCACAATTAGAGAGGTGTAAGCCGCTCAATTTTCAGAGAAAGGACGGAAAAAGCTATGGGAACAGCGAAATCAAAAGGTCTGCCGCGCTGCACGGCGCATCGGGACTGCTTTGCCAATAAAGACGGCGTGTGCGTCTGCCTGGGTGACAATAACTTCCACGGGAAGGACTGCCCGTTTTTCAAGACCACGGCACAGTGTGATGCGGACAGGCAGAAAAGCTACGAGCGGCTGGTCAGTATCGGACGGGACGACCTGGTCGAGCGGTATCAAGTGAGGGGTGTGTATGGGAGTCAGTAAATATAACAGCGAAGGCTACTACGACCCGACAGCCTATGAAGCCCTCGCGAAAATTACCCAGGAGGAAAAGGCGGCGAGATACCGGCCGCTGGTGTATATCTGCTCCCCGTACTCCGGGGATACGGAGGGCAATACCGAAAAAGCAAGGCGGTACAGCCGGTTTGCCGCAGACGCCGGCACGATCCCCATTGCGCCGCATCTGCTGTTCCCGCAGTTCTTATCGGAAGAAACGGAACGGGAGCTGGCGATTTTTATGGATCTGGTGCTGCTGGGCAAGTGTGAGCAGCTCTGGGTGTTCGGCGGCGAGGTGTCCGACGGGATGCGCCGGGAGATTGGAAAGGCAAAGCAGAAAAATATGACGATCCGTTATTTTACGGAGGATATGGAGGAAACGGAATGCAGATGACGATTTATGATGCCGCGACGGTGGGGAGCCGGTCAAACTGCGTGTATCCGAATCCCGTGACGGTCACGGATGCGGACACCATGCGGCAGGCGGCGGCCTTCGACCATGTGTGTGCGGCATATAAGCAGAACTACCGCAGCGTGGACAATTTCCTGAAAGCGGACTGCCTGCCGATGGACTGCGATAACGACCACTCGGATGACCCTGACGACTGGCTCACGCCCTTTGATGTGGCGATGGACTTTCCGGGCGTGGGGATGATTTTTGTCTACAGCAGGAGCCACATGAAGCAGAAAGGAAAGCGCGGCCCCAGGCCACGGTTCCATGTGTATTTTATCTGCACGGAGACAACGGATGCAGCTCTTTACAGTTCATGGAAGGACAAGCTGATTGCCGATTACCCCTATTTCGATGATGGGGCAAAAGACAGTGCCCGGTTCCTGTTTGGGGTAAAGGACGCGGTGGTCGAGGTGTATGACGGCGAGATTACCATTGATGAGTTCCTGGCAGACAGCTTTGCGGAGTGGGACGCAGCGCAGGGGCAGATTCCGGAGGGTTCCCGGAACAAGACCATGTCCCATTACGCCGGCCGGATCATCAAGCGGCTGGGGAATACGGAGGAGGCCCATAAGCAGTTTCTGAAGGAAGCGGAAAAATGCAGCCCGCCGCTGGATGATGCGGAGCTTGCGGGTATCTGGGCCAGCGCCGTGAAGTTCGGTGCGAAGGTGGCTGCCCAGGAGGGATATATCCCGCCGGAGCAGTACAACCAGGACTTCCTGCTGATGCCGGAGGATTTCTCGGATGTAGGCCAGGCTATCGTATTGTCACGGGAGTACATGGATCGGCTCCGCTTCTCCCCGGCTACGGATTACATCGTGTTCAACGGCTCGTTCTGGGAGGAATCCCAGCCCAACGCCCAGGGCATTGCCCAGGAGCTGACCGCGAGACAGCTTGAGGAAGCGGAAACAGAGATACAGCGGTGCATGAAGGAAATGTCGGAAAACGGCGCGTGGGCCATGCTTGCCGCGATGGGCGCCAAGAAAGCGATGGCGGCGTTCAGCGAAGTCCAGCGGCGCTCCTTTGAAAAGTATGAGCGGGCGGAAGCCTACCGGAAGTATGCCATCAAGCGCCGGGATACCAAATACATCTCGGCGGCTTTAAAGGAAGCCCGCCCAATGATCCAGATCGAGCAGCGTGTCCTGGATGCGGATGAGTTTTTACTGAACCTGCCGTCCGGAACCTGCGATCTGAGGACGGGGGCTGTTCGGGAGCACAATGCCCAGGACTATATCACGAAGCAGACGGCGGTAGACCCGTCCGGGGACGGCATGGATGTCTGGGAGGACGCCCTCCGGACCTTCTTCCAGGGGGACGCCGACCTGATCCGCTATGTACAGGAGATCGTGGGGCTTGCCGCCATCGGCAAGGTCTACATTGAAGCACTGGTCATTGCCTACGGCGAGGGCAGGAACGGCAAGTCCACCTTCTGGAATACCATTGCCCGTGTGCTTGGCACCTACTCCGGCAATATGTCTGCAGACACCCTGACTGTGGGCTGCAAGCGCAACGTGAAGCCGGAACTGGCGGAAGCCAAGGGCAAGCGGATGATCATCGCCGCCGAGCTGGAGGAAGGGATGCGCCTGAATACCTCCAACGTCAAGCAGCTCTGTTCCACGGACGAGATCTATGCGGAGAAAAAGTACAAGGCGCCGTTCTCCTATGTCCCCACCCACACGCTGGTGCTGTATACCAACCACCTGCCCAGGGTCGGGGCTATTGACCAGGGTACCTGGCGGCGGCTCATTGTGATCCCCTTCAACGCCAAGATCGAGGGCAAGGCCGACATCAAGAACTATGCGGACTTCCTGTTCAAAACGGCGGGTAGCGCAGTCCTTCAGTGGATTATCGAGGGTGCAAAGCGCGTCATCAGCAATGATTACAAAATCGTCCAGCCCAAAGTGGTGCGGGACGCCATCCAGAAATACAAGGAGAACAATGACTGGCTGTCCCACTTCCTGGATGACTGCTGCGAGGTAGGGGACGATTTTGAAGCAAAATCCGGGGAGTTTTATAACGCCTACAGGAGCTACTGCCTGCAGATGGGCGAATACACCCGGAGTACGACTGATTTCTACTCCGCGCTGGAATCCACGGGTGTGGTGAGAAAGCGTACCCGTACAGGCGTGATCATTTACGGGCTGAAACTCAAATCGGAGTTTGAGGATTAGTAGGTGTGTAGGTCATGTACCTCTCTGCCAGAGTTGCTCTAAGGAGATAAAAAAACAATATATAAGAGAGAATCGGGGGAAGAGGTACATGACCGTCACACAAAGAACGAGGAGAATAAAACCATGAGAGAGAAAACCATCGAACAAAAACTGGTTCAGGCGGTTAAGGCCAAAGGCGGGATTGCGCCGAAGTTCGTGTCGCCGGGATTTTCCGGGGTTCCCGACCGCCTTATCCTATTGCCGGATGGGAAATGCGGCTTCGTGGAGGTAAAGGTCTCTGGCGGGAAACCACGGCCGCTGCAGGAGTCAAGGATACGGCTTTTGCGGCAGCTGGGGTTCCTGGCATTTGTCCTGGATGGCGAGAGCCAGATCCCGCACATCCTTTCAGAGATCGGAGGTGACAGCTGTGGAGTTTAAACCGCACGATTATCAGCAGTACGCCATCGAGTATATCGAAACACACGAGATTGCCGCCATTCTGCTTGACATGGGCCTTGGCAAGACGGCAATCACGCTGACGGCATTGTACGACCTGCTGTTCGACTACTTCGAGATTACCCGCGTCCTGGTGATCGCACCGCTGCGGGTGGCGAGGAATACCTGGCCCCAGGAGATTGAAAAGTGGGACCATCTGAAAGACATCCGCTATTCCGTGGCGGTTGGTACGGAAAAAGAACGGCTGGATGCATTCCGAAGGGATGCGGACATCTACATCATCAACCGGGAGAATGTCCAATGGATGGTGGAGAATGTCCCCTTTGAATTTGACGCCATCGTGGTGGACGAGCTTTCATCCTTCAAAAACTGGAACAGCAAGCGGTTCAAATCGTTGATGAAGGTGCGCCCCAGGGCAAAGCGCGTCATCGGCCTTACGGGTACCCCGTCCGGGAACGGGCTGATGGATCTGTTCGCTGAGTTCAAGGTGCTGGATATGGGGCAGCGATTGGGGAGGTTTATCACCAAGTACCGCCAGGACTATTTCCGGCCGGATCGGATGAACGGGCAGATGGTGTATTCCTATAAGCCTCTGCCGGGAGCGGAGAAGCGGATCTATGACAAGATCTCCGATATCACCATTTCCATGAAAGCCGCCGACCACCTCAAAATGCCGGAACTTGTAAACAGCGAGTACCGGGTGTATATGGAGGAGCCGGAACAGGCCATTTATGATGAGATGTGCGAGGATTTGGCAGCGCAGCTTGACAAGGGCGAGGTAACGGCAGCAAATGCCGGAGTGCTGTCCGGCAAGCTCTCCCAGATGGCAAATGGGGCGGTCTATACGGATAACGGGGATGTGGAACATATCCACGATCAGAAACTGGACGCCCTGGAGGACATCATCGAAAGCATGAACGGAAAGCCCCTGCTGGTGGCTTACTGGTACCAGCACGACCTTGACCGCATCGAGGAACGGCTGCGGCTGCGGAAGATCGGCTTTGCAAGGCTGGACTCTGACGCCAGCATCGCAAAGTGGAACCGGGGCGAAATTCCCGTGGCGCTGATCCATCCCGCTTCTGCCGGCCACGGGCTGAATCTCCAGAGCGGCGGCGCCACCCTCTGCTGGTTTGGCATTACCTGGAGCCTGGAACTGTACCAACAGACGGTGGCGCGGCTTTACCGGCAGGGTCAGGCGTCCAAGACCGTGGTCGTACAGCACATCATCACGGACGGCACCATTGATGAGCGCATTATGAAAGCCCTGCAGTATAAGGACAGGACGCAGTCGGCGCTGATCGATGCAGTCCGGGCAAACCTAAGAAAATGAGAGTCAATCAAGGCAAATCCGAGGGAAGCAATTTCTTTTTCGGAGGTAGCGCCTATGAACAAGCAGCAGACGGAAATAAAGGAGTACCTTTCCCAGGCGTTCCGCATTGACCAGCGGATACAGAGCAAGATGGAGCAGGTGGCGTCACTGAATGACCTCGCCACACGGGCAACCGCGACTTATTCGGATATGCCCGGAAGTGAGACGAGAAATCTCCACCGCATGGAGGACGCCATCCTTTCCATCATTGAGCTGGAGGCAGAGATCAACGAGGATATCTGCAAGCTGGTGCAGATGAAAAAAGATATCGTCCATAAGATCAAAGCTGTCCAGAACACGGAGTACCAGACCCTTCTGGAGCTGCGGTATCTGTGCTTCAAATCCTGGGAGCAGATCGCCGTGGATATGGGTTATGAGCTTCGGTGGCTGTACCGGCTCCACCACAGGGCGTTGGACGCCGTTTCCGAAATAAGCCACTAAAAGCCACTGCAATACACCTTGTCCCTGTGATATAGTTAGAATCAGAAAAACAGGACAAGGAACAAGCCTTGCGGGAGCAATCCTGCAGGGCTTTCCTTTTGCCCGGAAAGCGAGGTGCAGCGTGCCAAAGAAACCAAAACGCCCCTGCTCCTACCCCGGCTGTCCAAACCTCACGGGCGGGCAGTACTGTGAGGAGCATGAAGCTGCTGCCCGGAAACGGTACAACAAGTACGGACGCCCCGCTGACAGCAACAAGAAGTACGGTCGGGCTTGGAAAAGAATCCGCGACCGCTATGCTGCGGCGCACCCTTTGTGTGAGATGTGTCTGAAAGAAGGACGGCTGACTCCTGTGGAGGAAGTCCATCACATTGTCCCCCTCTCGCAGGGCGGGACGCATCGGAATGACAATCTGATGTCCCTCTGCCAGTCCTGCCACACAAAGATTCACCACGAGCTTGGCGACCGGTGACCGTGGGGCGGTCAAAATCTCCGGGACCTGCATGAGCGGACAGCGGCCTGGGGCCTCGTGCGCGAAAAAGGCGAAATCAAAAGGGTAATTAAGGGCGGCCGGCTGCGGCTGCTTTATTTTTCAAGGAAAGGGGTGAGAAAATGCCGACAAAATCCAATAACACAGGCGGACGCGGCGGCGCGAGACCCGGTGCGGGAAGAAAAAAGTCCGCGGTCAAGGAGAAAGCCGAGAACGGCAATCCGGGCGGGCGCAGATTGGAAGTGCTGGATATTCCCGAAGTCGAGGGTGTTGATATGCCAAAGCCCCATGAGTTCCTCTCCGCCGAGCAGCGTGACGGAAGCACGCTCCAGGCGGAGGAGATATACACGGAAACCTGGGAGTGGTTAAAGAAGGTGGGCTGTGCGGCGAAGGTGTCTCCCCAGCTATTGGAGCGGTACGCCATGTGCAGCGCCCGCTGGATTCAGTGCGAGGAGATGACCAACCGCATGGGTTTCCTCTCCAAGCATCCTACCACCCAGAAGCCGATCCCATCCCCGTTCATTAACATCGGCATTAACTACATGAACCAGGCGGTGCGGCTCTGGAACGAAATCTTCCAGATCGTGAAGGAAAACTGCAGCACCGATTATGGGGAGATATCTCCCCAGGACGATTTGATGGAGCGTCTGCTCCGTGCAAGGAAGGGGTGAAGCCATGTTTGAGAAAGTAAATCCGTGCCACCCGGATAAGGTGGCCGACCGAATCGCCGGCGCACTGGTGGATGCGGCGTACAGGAAAGAAGAAAATCCCAGGATTGCTGTGGAAGTCCTCATCGGCCACGGTGTCTGTCACATCATCGCGGAGAGTTCCGTACACATTTCGCAGGATGAGGTGGACGCCATTGTGAAGCGTATCGGCGGGAATTTGCACCCGGATTATGTGGAAGTGCCGCAGGACGGACGCCTTGCCAACAACCAGGCAGAAGGAATCCGCTGCGGCGACAACGGTATCTTCAAAGGAATGCCGGTCACGGAGGAGCAGAAAGCCCTCTGCGAGATTGCCAAAAATGTGTATCACACATATCCCTCGGATGGGAAGTACATCATTGATGAGGCAAGGCTGATCCTCTGCCAGAGCAATGCGCCTACGGAAGAACTAAAAAGGTTATATCCCTCCGCCGAGGTCAATCCCCTGGGCGACTGGACGGGCGGCACGGATGTGGACTCCGGCGCAGCCAACCGGAAGCTGGGCAGCGACATGGCCGATTCCGTGACGGGCGGCGGCCTTCACGGGAAAGACCTCTCCAAAGCAGATGTGTCTGTCAATATCTACGCATGGCTGAAGGCGCAGGAAACGGGAAAGCCCGTGGAACTGTGCTGCGCCATCGGGGATGATACGGTGGACGGCATTCTCTATAGAGAGATCGTGGAGACTGCCCGGAGATACATCCAGAGCCTTGGCGGTTTTGAGAAATTTGCGGAATGGGGGCTGGTGCGATGAAGACAACGACCGAGATGCAGCTTGTACCCATTACTAAGCTGGTGCCCTATGTGAACAATGCCCGCACCCACTCCCCGGAGCAGATCACAAAACTCCGCTCTTCTCTCAGGGAGTTCGGCTTTATCAATCCCGTCATCATCGACCGGGACTTCAATGTGATTGCCGGCCACGGGAGAATCCTGGCGGCAAAGGAGGAAGGCATCAAGGAAGTGCCGTGTGTGTTTGTCGACCATCTCACCGAGGCTCAGAAGAAAGCCTATATCATTGCGGACAACCGCATGGCGATGGACGCCGGATGGGATGAGGAGCTTCTGCGGGTGGAGATCGAGTCTCTGCAGGGCATGGACTTTGATCCCCTGCTGACCGGCTTTGACGAGAAGGAACTGGCCGACCTGTTTGCGGATGATTCCGGCAGCGAAGCCAGGGATGATGATTTTGACCTGACCGCCGCGCTTGAGAAAGCCTCCTTTGTGGAGCGGGGTGATATCTGGACGGTGGGCCGGCACCGCCTTGTATGCGGGGATGCCACCTCCGCCGAGGATGTGACTCTGCTCATGGACGGCAGGAAGGCCAATCTCATCGTGACGGACCCACCCTATGGCGTTTCCTTCAAAAGTTCCAGTGGTCTGACCATCCAGAACGATTCCATGAAAGACGAGGAGTTTTATAACTTCCTCCTCTCCGCTTTTCAGTGCATGGCGGAGCATCTGGAGAAAGGCGGCGTAGCTTATGTGTTCCATGCGGACACTGAGGGCTTGAACTTCCGAAAGGCGTTCATTGACGCCGGGTTCCATCTGGCTGGCGTGTGTATCTGGGTGAAGAACTCCCTGGTGCTGGGACGCTCGGATTACCAGTGGCAGCATGAGCCTGTGCTGTATGGCTTCCTGCAGAATGGCAAGCACCCGTGGTATTCCGACCGCAAGCAGACCACCATCTGGAACTACGACAAACCGAAGCGCAATGCAAACCACCCGACCTCCAAGCCGCTGGACCTGCTGGGATATCCCATCGGGAATTCCACCCAAGAGAATGCCGTGGTGATTGACACCTTCGGCGGCAGCGGCTCCACCATGATGGCCTGTGAGCAGATGAACCGTGTCTGCTGCATGATGGAACTGGACGAGAAGTACGCATCGGTCATCCTCCGCAGGGCCGTGGAGAACGGCATCCCGCCGGAGGATATTTTTGTGGAGAGAAACGGAGAAAAGATGATGTACTCCGACCTTGTAAAAGAGGTGGAGGTACCAGTTGAATAAATTGACTCTCGGCAGCCTCTTTGACGGCTCCGGCGGTTTCCCCTTGGGCGGCCTGCTCTCCGGCATTACCCCCGTGTGGGCTTCGGAGATCGAGCCGTTCCCCATCCGGGTGACCACAAAGCGGCTGCCTTTTATGAAGCACTATGGCGATGTCTCCCGGATGGACGGCAGGAAGATTGAACCGGTGGATATCATCACCTTCGGCTCGCCTTGCCAAAATATGAGCATTGCGGGTCGGCGGGAAGGATTGGACGGCTCCCGTTCCAGCCTGTTCTATGAAGCCGTCCGGATCGTAAAGGAAATGAGGTGTGCAACTGATGGCAGATATCCAAGGTACATTGTCTGGGAGAACGTCCCCGGCGCGTTCAGTTCCAACAAGGGCGCGGACTTCCAGTCCGTCCTCGAAGAGATCTGCTCGGTCAAAGGATACGAAATTGATCCTGCTCGACCTGAGAGATGGGCAAACGCCGGGGAGATCGTGGCAGACGATTTCAGTCTCGCATGGCGGGTATTTGATGCGCAGTACTGGGGAGT
>USIA01000011.1 GCA_900554535.1 uncultured Oscillospiraceae bacterium
CTGGCTGCCGAACTTCTCCGCCGCCTCGGCGATCAGGCCCGGCGTCCGGATGGCAGCGCTGTTAATCGAGATCTTATCCGCACCCGCCCGCAACAGCACCGTGAAATCTTCCACCGTGCGAATGCCGCCGCCAACGGTGAATGGGATAAAAATCTGTTCGGCAACGCTGCGGACATAATCAATTCGTGTGCCGCGTGCCTGGGCGCTCGCCGTGATGTCGAGCAAGACCAGCTCGTCGGCTTCCTGCTTATCATATTCAATAGCGCAGGCTACCGGATCGCCCGCGTCGCGCAGATGGACGAACGATGTGCCCTTTACAACCCGGCCGTTGTTGACATCCAGGCACGGAATAATGCGTTTTGCATACATAACTTTAGCCCTCCTTGATCAGCGATGTGAACTTGCGCAGAATTTGCAGGCCCACACGGCCGCTCTTTTCCGGATGGAACTGTGTGGCATAAAGATTATCATGGTGCACGGCCGCGTCGATCGTGACGCCGTATTCCGTGGTGGCGGCCACATCCTGCGGATTGCCCGCGCGCAGGTAATAGGAATGGACAAAGTAAACATATGGATGCGGAGGAAGGCCCTCGAAAATGCCGCTGGAATCGCGCAGCGTCAAATCGTTCCAGCCCATGTGCGGCACCTTGCGGCCCGGCGCATCCGGAATGCGCAGGATCTTTCCGGGCAAAAGGCCAAGGCCCGGCACGCCGGGCGATTCCTCGCTGCTTTCAAACAGCACCTGCATGCCGAGACAAATCCCCAAAAACGGCCTTTCCCCTTTCCGCACAAAGTCAGAAATGGCATTTACCATGCCAGATTGCCTGAGGCTCGCCATAGCGTCCCCAAACGCTCCAACGCCCGGCAACACAGCTGCGCCGGCAGATTGAAGCACAGCCGGATCTGCGGTGACAGTCACATCCGCGCCGATAAAGTGCAGCGCTTTGACGACGCTTTGCAGATTGCCCGCTCCATAATCAATGACAGCGATCATCCAATCTCATCTTCCTTTCAACCGGGAAGCCCCGGCCTATCCTTGTGAAGTAAGTGTACCATTTTTCCACAAAATGCGCAATGCTCTATCCGGCCCGCCGGCGCATATAATTGACACGGGCAGCCTGTCTGTCTTGACAGAGCTGCTTTCGGGCAGTAAGATGAAAACTTGGTGTGCTGCGTCCCAGTCAGGGCGTTTTTTGAAAAGAGATTGGAGGAATCGAACCCTATGGATTATCTGGCTCTCGTCGGTATTGCGGTCGGCCTCGCGATGGATGCCTTTGCGGTCTCCGTAGCCAATGGCGCCGTAACCCGCAGGCTGCGCCCGCGCTTTGCCTTAAAACTGGCGGTGAGCTTTGGCGCTTTTCAGTTTGGAATGCCCGTTATTGGCTGGCTGGTCGGCAAGGCCGGTGAACAGCTCATCAGCGCGGTGGACCACTGGGTCGCGTTGCTGCTTTTGGGTTTCCTGGGCATCCAGATGCTGCGTGAAGCACGCAAGGGCGGCGAAGGCGCCTGCCTGCAGGACGACATTCCGCTGCGGCGCGTACTGCTGCTCGCGATTGCGACCAGCATTGATGCATTGGCCACGGGCGTGCTCCTGCCCAGTGCAGTCGGCGCCACAACCCCAGCCCTG
Organism: uncultured Oscillospiraceae bacterium; assembly: GCA_900554535.1. GTDB lineage: Bacteria > Bacillota > Clostridia > Oscillospirales > Acutalibacteraceae > Caproicibacterium. Next base: position 1,628 of record USIA01000011.1, read on the forward strand.
ATGCTGCTGTCAGTAAGCATCATCGGCTGCATTACACTGGTGCTGTCGTTTATCGGCGTTTATCTCGGCAAAAAATGCGGTGATGTTCTCAGTACCCGCGCACAGGTTGTGGGCGGATTTGTGCTTATTGCCATCGGCGTCAAAATTTTTGTCGAGCACATGTGGTTTTCTTGAAAGACCTTCTCATACAAAATTTCCATTTTCCACTCGCGCGCTCTTGTGATTTTTTGCGAAAAATGCTATAATGTTTTTGTTTAGAGATTCACAATCTTTTTGATGCAGAATGGATCTTCATGCAAAGTGCAGGAAATACACCCGCATTTTCGTGCAGTCTGGTATTCAAAAGGTGGAAAGGATGTTTTTGGCATGAGCACAGATTTTCAGACCGAGTATAAGCAGAAGCTGACCACAGCGGAAGAAGCGGTCAAAGTCATCAAATCGGGCGACTGGGTAGACTACGGATGGTCCGCCGTCACAGTGCATGACTTGGACATTGCGCTTGCCGCGCGTTCAGAAGAATTGACGGACGTCAAAGTCCGCGGCGGCATCCTGATGGAAAAGCCCGCCATCTTCCAAGTGGCAAACCCGACGCAGCACTTCTCCTGGTACTCCTGGCATATGTCCGGAATTGAGCGGAAGGCGCCCGCCGGCATGGTAACCTACTGCCCGATCCGTTATTCCGAACTGCCGCGCTATATTCGCGAAAACTGCGCGCCCGCAGATGTGGCGATGCTGCAGGTCACCCCGATGGACAAACACGGCTGGTTTAACTTTGGACCTGGCGCTTCGATCCAGGGCGCTGTGTGCGAGCGTGCAAAGTACATTATTTTGGAAGTCAATCCGGCTGTGCCGCGCTGCCTGGGCGGATTTGATAACTGCATCCATATCTCGCAGGTCGACAAGATCGTCGAGATTAAAGAGCCCAAAATCCGCTGCATGCCGGAGGCCGGACCGGCCACAGAAGTCGATCAGGCAGTGGCAAAATTGATTGTTGAGCAAATTCCGAACGGTGCATGCCTGCAGCTGGGCATTGGCGGTATGCCGAACGCCGTTGGGTCCATGCTTGCGGAATCCGACCTGAAGGATCTGAGCGTACATACGGAAATGTATGTCGATGCATTTGTCGACTTGGCACTGAAGGGCAAGATCACCGGCGCGCACAAGACCCGTGACCATGGCCGCCAGGTCTATGCCTTCGCTTCCGGCACACAGAAAATGTATGATTACCTGGACGACAACCCGGAATGCATGACAGCGCCTGTCGATTACGTCAACGACGTGCGTGTCATCTCCTCCATTGACAATTTTATCTCCATCAATAACATTGTGAACCTGGACCTTTACGGCCAGCTCAATGGCGAATCCAGCGGCTTCCACCAGTTGACCGGCGCAGGCGGACAGCTCGACTTTGTCATGGGCGCTTACCTGTCCAAGGGCGGCAAGAGCTTTATCTGCTGCTCCTCTACGTTTAAGAACAAAAAGACCGGCAAGCTCGAATCCCGTATCCTGCCCTACCTGCCAAACGGCTCGGCGGTGACCGATACGCGCTCAAATCCGCAGTATATCGTGACAGAATATGGCATGGTCAACCTCAAGGGCGCTTCCCTGTGGGAGCGCGCCGAAAAGCTGATCAGCATCGCGCATCCGGATTTCCGCGAGGAACTCATCCAGGCTGCCGAGAAGCAGGGCATCTGGAAGCAGAGCAATAAGCGCTAAATATTGAACAGATCGTAAATCAACGGCCCCTGGGGTTTCTCTCAGGGGCCGTTTGTGTTATAATCGTAAGGACATGGAAAAGGAAGGAGGCGGCGCCATGCCCAGATTCAGCGCCCAAGCTGCCAATTATTTCCGCCGCACGAATAAGGCACTGTGGCTGCTGGTGATTGTCATATCCGCCTATGCACTGCTGCTGATTAAAACCGTTCCGTCAGAAGGACGGCGGTATAGCTATTTTGCCATTCAATTGCTGGCCGTCTGCGCCGGGATGTTCGGCGCTGTCCTGATCACATTCTTCGACTATCGAACGCTCGGGCATTTCTGGTATCTCATTGGCGGTTTCTGTCTGCTGCTGATGCTCTTGACGTTTGTTCCGACATTTCAGGCGACGCGAGTTGAAAATGCAGGCGGCATCGACGCCGCCGCCTGGCTCAAACTGCCCGGTGGCCTGACGTTTCAGCCCGGCGAATTGCTCAAAATCGGCTTTTTAATTACCTTCGGCATGCACTTGCAGGGATTGCAGGAACGTGATCTGCTCGACCGGCCCCTGCATGTACTCCTGCTGCTGGTGCACGTCGCCATCCCCATGCTGATCGCGCACCAGCAGGGGGATGACGGCGCGGCCATCATCTTCTTCTGCATCTTCCTGTTTATGTCGTTTGGTGCGGGGATCAAGCTTCGATATTTTCTGATACTTTTGGGCACAATTCTGGTGGCGATACCGATTCTATGGAACTTTGTGCTGGAGGATTACCAGAAGCAGCGCATCATGATTTTCCGTCATCCAGAGGACGACCCATTGGACAAGGGGTTGCAGCAACTCGCCGGCCGTCTGAGCATTGGCAGCGGCCAACTGACCGGTCGCGGCCTGTTTCATTCTCCGCGTGTCAATTCCAGCGCTGTGCCTGTCCAGCAGAGCGACTACATTTTCTCTGTGGCGGGGGAACAGCTCGGATTCATCGGCTGTGTGGCAATTATTGTCCTGTTGGTGCTACTGATGTTCGTCTGCCTTCATACGAGCCGCCATGCGAATGACCTGCTCGGCAGCAGCATCTGCATGGGATTCTTCGGCCTGCTCCTCTCACAGACCATCTTTAACCTCGGCATGTGCCTAAATCTGCTGCCTGTGATGGGAATCACACTCCCCTTCTTCAGTGCAGGTGGATCGTCGTCCGCTTGTCTGTACCTCGGCATCGGACTAGTCCAAAGCGTTGCAATCCACCGCACAGACCGGCGCAGTACGCGCCTGTTTCTCGACAGTGAACCGCTGTAAAAAAGAATACAAAAATCCTGTCCAGCAAAAAATGACTGGACAGGATTTTTTACTGTCTTCTTATGATCGCCGCACGTTTTCCCGCGTCTTATCTCCCATCGCTTAGCGGCCAAAGGCCTTTTTTTGCAGACGGGCATTTTTGCTGCGGCGCCGGTCTGTTTCCGCTTGGTCTATCTTCAGCGTACCTTCCGTATCATTCACAGACAGAACCGTCCCTTCCACTGCGCCTTCTGGCAGCTCCGCAGTTTCGATGGCAAAAAGCTTTCCGTCCGCGTCTTCACAAATGGCATAAATGCCCTCAAAGCGGTCGATACTGATGGTTTTCATATGAACGTTCCTCCTGCATTGCATGAAAATGAGTTGATCGTTTTTCAGGCGGGCGTCTGCCCAGTTACACATCATCGAGGGTCGGCGGGTCGCCTTCCTTTTGCGTGGGCGCATGCGCGTTCATGCTGCGCTCCAGCCACTGCTGGTAGGTGATCAACACCTGGCGCGGCTTGCTGCCCTCATGCGGGCCGACAATGCCGAGCTGCTCCATCTGGTCGACAATGCGGCCCGCACGCGCATAACCAAGCCGCAGACGGCGCTGGAGCAGCGAAGTACTGGCCTGGCCTGCCTCGACGACACACTTGACCGCCTCGTCGAGCATGGGGTCAGTGTCCGTCTCCTCAGAGGCTGCGGCATGTTTCTTGTCGGCCACTGCATTTTTCTCGATCTCTTCCGCAATTGCTGGATCATAACCTGGTTCCTGCGATTTTTTGATAAACTCGACGATGCTTTCGATTTCGCTGTCGCTGACAAAGGCGCCCTGCACGCGCAGGGGCTTCTGCACGCCAACCGGTGAAAAGAGCATGTCGCCATTGCCCAGCAGTTTTTCCGCACCGCTTGAATCGATGATCGTACGGCTGTCTACCTGCGAGGAAACGGACAAGGCAATTCGGCTTGGAATGTTGGCTTTGATCAAACCCGTCACCACGTCCACGCTCGGCCGCTGGGTCGCGATGACAAGATGCATGCCCGCTGCACGAGCCATCTGTGCCAAACGGCAGATGCTATCCTCCACCTCATTGGGCGCGGCCATCATCAGATCCGCCAGTTCTTCGATAAAGATGACGATCTGCGGCATATGTTCCATCGGCTGTCCATCCTCTGTCACATATCCGCGCTGCGCGGCCATCGCGTTATAGGACTTGATGTCACGGACATTGCAATCCGCAAAGGTCTTATAACGCTTGAGCATCTCCGTGACTGCCCATCCCAGCGCGCCCGCCGCCTTGCGCGGGTCGGTGACAACCGGCACCAGAAGCTGCGGGATGCCGTTATAGACAGAAAGCTCTACGACCTTAGGATCGATCATCAAAAAGCGCACCTCGTCTGGCGTGGATTTATACAGCAAGCTGACGATGAAAGAATTCAGGCACACAGATTTACCGGAGCCCGTGGTGCCTGCAATCAACAGATGAGGCATCTTTGCAAGGTCAGCCACCTTCGGCGCGCCCGCAATATCGCGGCCCAGGCAGACAGTCAGCTTGCTCTTGGCCCCCTGGAAAGCATTGGACTCGATCAGATCGCGCATGCGCACCATGCTCTTTTGTTGATTCGGCACCTCAATGCCCACTGCGGCTTTGCCGGGGATTGGCGCTTCAATACGCACACCAGACGCAGCTAGGTTCATAGCAATATCATCCGAAAGATTAGTGATCTTGCTGATTTTCACCCCCGGCGCCGGCTGGAGTTCATAGCGTGTCACACAAGGGCCGCGGCTGATATCCACGATTTTTGCCGTGACGCCAAAACTTTTGAGAACCTGCACCAACTGTTGGCCCTTGGTTTGCAGTTCCCCCGCCACAGCTGTCTGGTCCGGCACTACATCTGCCTCCAGCATGGAAACGGGCGGTTTGTGGTAACCATCCTCCAGCGTGTCAGCCGGAATTTCCTGCGGCTTGGCCGGGGCGTCAGTGTGTGCGGCTTGCTGCTCCGTTTGCAGCCGTTGCATGTATTTTTCGGCGGCCTGTGCGGATCCGGAATCCGCCACAGGCTGTTGTGCGGGCTGTGCGGGGCGTTTCATTTTCTTCTCCACGACAGCCGCCGGGGGCGGGATCTGCGCACCCTGTTTGGGTGGAGATTCCGGAGCAATGTCCAGTGCCTCTTCCAGGCGCCGCAATTTTTCATTTTCTACAGGCGGCGGCGTATGGACCGGATGTAGCGGCATTCCCTCGTCGTCGAGCGGGGTGTCAATATTCCGGCTGCGCTGACGGTTCTTGCGCTCCTGCCGCTCCACATGCTGCTCATGCACCGTAGCCACTGCCTGTCCGACGGCGGATGCCGAGCGCTGCATCCCGCGCCACAAGCGAACCAGCGTCATGCCGGTCAGAAGCATCAGCAGGACAAACAGCACCACAAACAGCACGATGCAGGCGCCCAGCTTGCCAAACGCCACCGTGGCGGGCAAACCGATCAGTCCGCCCACGAGTCCTGCACCACCGCCGTCTTTGCTGTTCAAAAACAGCGCCTGCAACTGGCCAGAAAAGTCCGCCAAACTCGCACTGTCCGCAGGCGTTGCCAGTGCATTCGACGCACCGCACAGGGCGAAAATAGACAAAGAAGCCAACAGGACCTTCCCGTTCAGCCGCTCCCGCTCAAAAAAGGAGCTCATCACCGCGACATACAAAAGCAGCACCGCCCACAGGACAGACCATATGCCGAACAGCCCGTGCAGCAGATTGTGCGCCATCAGCCAGCCTTTCGTCCCTGGGATCAGCGCCACGAGCAGGAGCAAAACCGCCACCGCAAACAGCACAAGTGCCGCACGCTGGTTATGCTTGTGCGTAGACGGTGCGGCCCGGCGGCTCGCTTGCGATTTTTTTGAGGGTGCCGGCTTTTTCCCATTTGAAGCCGAACGTGGCCTGCAGCCCTGTTTGGAAGCAGTTTTTGCCTTTGTTGCCGGCTTTTTCGACGTTGCCTGTCTCGGCAGCTGTTTTTTTCTTGTTGTGGATTGTGCCAATGCAATTCTCCTCTATGTAAAACGACTGTGAAACTTTCAAACGGAGTTTCCCATCTTCTCAGGATACCGGACGGGATGTGCAAAATGGCGGGAATTCTCGCCTCGCTATGTACCGGCTCGAAGCGGCGAGCGCTCCCAGCCTTTTGCAGCTACTTTGACGACTTTTTTGCCTTTGCCTTGCGGCGACGTTTGTCGATCATGGTATACAAGCAATCCACCGCATCCGAAAGGCTGCCCAGTGAATCGATCAAGCCTTCCTCTACGGCCTCCGGACCGTCCAGCACCGTCCCCACATCCATGACCAATTCGCGCGTATTCATCGCCAGCTTTAAAAAGCGTTCCGGCGAGATATGGCTATTATCCGTCACAAACTGGGTGATACGCTCCTGCATGCGCTGAAAATAGTCCATTGTCTGCGGTACGCCGAGCAGCATGCCGTTCATGCGCACAGGATGGATCGTCATCGTTGCCGTCGGCGCAATGAAGCTGTGCTTCGCCGCCACGGCCAGCGGAACGCCAATGCTGTGGCCGCCGCCGAGCACCAGGCTGACCGTGGGCTTTTTCATGCCTGCGACCAATTCGGCAAGCGCCAAGCCCGCCTCCACGTCCCCGCCAACGGTATTGAGCAGAATTAACAGGCCGTCAATCTTCGGCTCCTCTTCGATGGCAACCAGTTGTGGGATCACATGCTCATAGCGGGTGGTTTTATTGTTGCTGGGCAAAATTGTGTGCCCCTCGATTTGCCCAATGATCGTCAGGCAGTGGATGGTGTGGCTGCCTGAGCCGGTCACAACGCTGCCCGTGTCATTGATACGGTCCTGCTGCAATTCCGGCGCACGGCTGTCAGGCTCCTCGTTATCATCGTAAGCCTGCATGGATGCGTAGTTTTTATACATCTTCATGTGTTCACCTCCGCCGTTTAGTTTGCCGCAACGACGGAAAATTTATGTATTTCTGCATCCGAAAGTAGCTCTGTTTCTTGATTATAACACACTCTTTCTCCCGATTCCAGCCTGTACAGGCGGTAAATCGCCAACATGGGCCGTGCGTTCATTGACAAACGCGGTGAAATTGTGGATAATATAGAAATATGGATGTTCCAAAATGGAGTGTAGTATTTTGCTCAAAATGCCGAAGGGGGATTCAAAAGAATGGGAATGACGATCGCGCAAAAAATTATTAAGGCGCACCTCGTAGAAGGTGAGATGACCGTCGGCAGCGATATCGGCCTGAAAATTGACCAAACGCTGACGCAGGATGCAACTGGCACCATGGCCTATCTGGAATTTGAAGCAATGGGCGTGGACCGCGTGAAAACAGAGAAGAGCGTCGCTTATATTGACCACAACACGTTGCAGACCGGCTTTGAAAATGCCGACGACCACCGCTTTATCCAAAGCGTGGCCAAAAAGCACGGAATCTGGTTTTCCCGTCCGGGCAACGGCATCTGCCATCAGGTGCACCTGGAGCGCTTTGGCAAGCCCGGTAAGACGCTGATTGGCTCGGACAGCCACACCCCGACCGGCGGCGGCATCGGCATGCTGGCGATGGGTGCCGGCGGTTTGGACGTCGCTGTGGCCATGGGCGGCGGTGCTTACCATATTAATATGCCCAAAATGCTGCGCGTCAACCTGACCGGCAGCCTGCCCGCCTGGGTCAGCGCCAAGGATGTCATCCTCAAGGTGCTCCAGATGCTCAGCGTCAAGGGCGGCGTTGGCAAGATCGTCGAATATGCGGGCCCTGGCGTTGCCTCTCTGACAGTGCCGGAGCGCGCCACCATCACCAACATGGGCGCGGAGCTGGGCGCGACGACCAGCATCTTCCCGAGCGACGAAGTAACTCGCGAATTTCTCAAAGCACAGGGCCGTCTGGAAGACTGGAAGCCGCTGGCGGGCGGTCCGGACGCCCAGTACGACGAGGAAATCGACATTGATCTGTCCAGCCTGGAGCCACTGGCCGCCTGCCCACACAGCCCGGATAACGTGAAGCCCATCTCCGAGCTGGCTGGCCAGAAGATCGACCAGGTGTGCATCGGTTCCTGCACGAATTCCTCTTACTTAGACCTGATGCGTGTGGCTTCTATCCTCAAAGGCAGGGTCGTCGCGGACAACGTCAGCCTGGCCATTGCCCCCGGAAGCAAGCAGGTCTACAATATGCTCGCCAAAAACGGCGCTCTGGCAGATATCATTGCCGCTGGCGCGCGCGTGCTGGAGTGCGCCTGCGGTCCCTGCATTGGCATGGGACAGGCGCCGAACAGCGCTGGTATTTCTCTGCGCACCTTCAACCGTAACTTTGAGGGTCGCTCTGGTACAGCGGACGGTCAGATTTATCTGGTCAGCCCCGAAACCGCTGCGGCCAGTGCTCTGACCGGTGTCTTCACCGATCCGCGTTCCCTGGGTAAGGAACACGCGATCCCAATGCCGCAAACATTCCTGATTAATGACAATATGATTATTGCGCCCGCTTCTCCGGAAGAAGCGAAGGACATCAAAATCCTGCGCGGCCCGAATATCAAACCCTTCCCCACCACCACAGCGCTGCCCGATTCCGTCGAAGCAAAGGCCCTGTTGAAAGTCGGGGACAACATTACCACCGACCACATCATGCCGGCCGGCGCAAAGATCCTGCCTTACCGCAGCAACATCCCATATCTCTCGAACTTCTGCTTCACAGTCTGCGACAAGGAATTCCCCGCCCGCGCCAAAGAATACGGCAAAGGCATCATCATCGGCGGCCAGAACTATGGCCAGGGTTCTTCCCGCGAGCATGCAGCGCTGGTGCCGCTGTATCTCGGCATTAAGGCAGTACTGGCCAAAAGCTTTGCGCGCATCCACTGCGCAAACCTTGCAAACGCCGGCATTGTGCCGCTCTCCTTTGAGGATGAAGCCGATTATGACCGCATCGACCAGATGGATGACCTGGCCTTGCCCAACTTGCGTGCAGAATTGAAGCAGAACCAGCCTATTACTGTAGAGGACAAGACGAAGGGCTTTACCATTCACGCACATGCACAGTTGACCAAACGTCAGCGCGATATGGTGCTGGCGGGCGGTTTGCTGAACTATACCAAGGAAAACGGTTGATCCAGCAGTTCCCTTCGTGAATTCTTTACGACCACGTCCCACTCTCTCGGCTTCTGCCATCAAGTGGCTGGCCGTCGGCTGTATGCTGATCGACCACATTGCATGGGCATTTGTGCCCATGCCGTCGGCAATGGGATTGGGACTCCATCTGATTGGCCGGGTGACCGCCCCCTGCATGTGCTTTTTTATCGCGGAGGGGTATGCTCATACACGCAGTGTTTCTAAATACGCGCTGCGTCTGGGGCTGTTTGCACTGCTGTCGTGGCCGTGTTTTTCCTATTTCGAAACCGGGCAGTTTTTTACGCCACACTTTGGGATGATCTTCAGCCTGTTCTTTGCACTGCTGGCTGTAATGGCCTGTGATCGGCTGCGCAACCCCATTGCAAGCGGGTTGGCTGTAGCGGCTTGCTGCCTGCCCACCCTGTTTGGCGATTGGAAAATCTTCGCTGTGCTCTTTGCGGTAGCGGCGTGGTATAGCGGGCAAAATTTTCGAAAACTTGCGCTGTCGTTTTCTGTTCTAAATGTGGCCCATCTGTTTTTGAGTGCAGAAATGCAGCCTGTTTATCTCGTGATGAATTGCGGCGTGTGGCTGGCGCTGATTCCGTTATCTTTCTATAGCGGTGCCCGCGGCGGCGCAATGCATCCGGTATTGGACAAATGGTTCTTTTATTTCTTTTATCCGGTACATCTCTTGCTGCTGGGATGGTTGCGGTATGGTATGGCAGTTAATTGATACTTATGGAGGGTAAATGCAATGGACAAAATACAAATGAAGACGCCGTTGGTGGAGATGGATGGCGACGAGATGACGCGGGTCATCTGGAAAATGATCAAGGAAATCTTGTTGGATCCCTATATTGACCTCAAAACCGAGTACTATGACCTGGGTCTGAAGCATCGCGATGAAACAGAAGACCGCGTCACCGTTGAGGCTGCGGAAGCCACGAAAAAGTATGGCGTTGCCGTAAAGTGTGCAACCATCACGCCCAATGCCGCGCGTGTCGAGGAATATCATCTCAAAAAGATGTGGAAAAGCCCCAATGGCACGATTCGTGCCATTCTGGATGGCACCGTATTTCGTTCGCCGATTCTGGTAAAAGGCATTACGCCGTTTATTCCGACGTGGAAAAAGCCGATTACCATTGCACGTCATGCATATGGCGACGTTTATAGAAACGTTGAGATGGCTGTGCCGGCTGGTGCAAAGGCGGAACTGGTGGTTACTGATCAGAACGGCAATGTTTCGCGCCAGACCATTCACGACTTTGATGGCGCCGGCATCATCCAGGGGCAGCATAATCTGGACGCATCTATTTCGTCCTTTGCACGTGCGTGCATGAACTATGCGCTCTCCACAAAACAGGATCTCTGGTTTGCGACGAAGGACACCATTTCCAAGGTATATGACCACCGTTTTAAGGATATTTTCCAGGAAATTTTTGATGCGGAGTACAAAGATAAATTTGAAAAAGCTGGCATCGAATATTTCTATACATTGATAGACGATGCCGTTGCGCGTGTAGTGCGCAGCGAAGGCGGCTATATCTGGGCCTGCAAGAACTATGACGGTGATGTGATGAGCGATATGGTGGCGACCGCTTTTGGCAGCCTGGCCATGATGACAAGTGTGCTGGTCTCCCCCTCTGGCATCTATGAATATGAAGCAGCTCATGGCACTGTGCAGCGCCATTATTACAAATACCTAAAAGGCGAGACCACCAGCACCAACAGTGTTGCGACGCTGTTTGCATGGACCGGCGCGCTGAAAAAGCGTGGTGAGCTGGATGGTACGCCTGCTGTGACAGCCTTTGGCGAAAAGCTTGAAAAAGCTGCGCTCGACACGATCGCAGATGGCGTTATGACAGGCGACCTCTATCAACTCTCGACGCTGGCGATGAAACGTAAGGTCGACACAGAAACCTTCCTGCGTGAGATCGCCGAGCGTCTGGAGCCGATGCTCTGATCCTGTTCCGGCCCATATGGGAATGGATGGACCTGTCTGTCCGTAGAAAGAAGGTACTTTCATGCCAAAACGCGAGAACATCTCCATGTCGGTTATCCGGCGGCTCCCGCGATACTATCGTTTTCTTCTGCAACTGCAAAAATCTGGCGTAGTCCGCATTTCTTCCACCGAGCTCTCTGCACGGCTTGGTTTAACCGCCTCGCAGATTCGACAGGACCTTAACTGCTTTGGTGGATTTGGCCAGCAGGGATATGGTTATATGGTTGAACAACTGGCGGAAGCGATCGGGAATATTCTCGGCGTCTCCAACCGTTACCGCACCGTGCTTTTCGGCGCGGGCAATCTGGGGAGTGCCATCGCTGCGCATATGAATTTTAAAGATCTCGGATTCGATTTGATTGGCATTTTTGATAATGCCCCTTCAAAGGTCGGCAGTATCATTCGCGGTATTGCAGTACAGGATACAAAAAACTTTCCTGCTTTTTATGCACAGCATAAGCCTGAAATGGCAGTGCTTTGCACTCCTCGCACCGCAGCAGAACGTATTGTCGATCATTTATATCAGCTAGGCATTCGCAATTATTGGAATTTTACACACTATAATATCGCCATGAAATATCCGGACACGCTTGTGGAAAACGTGCATCTAAACGACAGCCTTCTGACGCTGTGCTATCAGATTAGCAACCAAGAAGGAAACGAGCATTAATTGAAGAAGCCGACTTGTGCAAATGTTTACACAAGCCGGCTTTCTTTTAAATTTTAAACTTTTAGCAAAAATGCCTGATACCACCGGCGCCAATAGAAAAATTGTAATGCGCTGTTGCAAAAAACACGGAGTTGGAAGCAACAAATGCCTCCAACTCCGTGTTTCACGTATCGTTAACCGCAATCTTGCGGTTTTTATTGAACAAATATTACTCGGCCTTGCGCTTCTTGATCTCTTCGATCATGACAGGCAGAACCTTCATGCAGTCACCAACAATGCCCACATCTGCCACATCAAAAATCGGAGCATCTTCATCCTTATTGATAGCCACAATGTAGCCAGAGTTTGTGATACCAGACACATGCTGCGTCGCGCCAGAAACACCACAACCAATGTACAGTGCTGGTGCAACAATCTTGCCGGACTGACCGACCTGATGCGCACGAGAAGCCCAGCCTTCTTCAGTAACCGGACGCGTCGCGCCAACCATACCGCCCAGCAGCTCAGCCAAATCTTCAACCAGCTTGAAGTTCTCTTTGCTGCCCATGCCGCGTCCACCAGTTACGATGACCTTCGCTTCTTCCAAGTTTACAGCCTCGGAAATCTCCTTGACGGCTTCCAAAACCTTTGCCTTGACAGCATCGGCCGGGACTTCGACTGTTTCTTTCGTGACCTGCGCCGCTGCGCCAGCCTGAGGCTTGGAAAATGCACCGGAACGCGTCACAGCAACAATCGGAAGAGTATCCACAACCGTATCTTCCAAAACAGTGCCGCCATAAACCGGAACTGTCCATACAGGCGTGCCATCTTCCACATTCAGTGCCATAACATCCTGCACCGTGCCAGTCTTTAACTGAGCAGCCAGACGTGCAGAAAGCTCACGTGCAAACGGTGTATTCCCCGTCAAAACTGCAGCAGGGTTGTACTTCTTCACGATTTCTTCCAAAGCATAAACAGCAGCATCTGCTGCGCCTTCTGCAAAAGCATCGCCTTCAACAGAAATCACGCCATCTGCCATTGTCGCTGCCTTGTCGGCTTCTGCGCCATTGTCTTTGCCAATCAGAAGTGCCAGGACCTTGCCACCCGTCAACTGTGCCAGCGTGTGGGCAGGGGTGAGGCTTTCCAGGCCGACATTAACGATGTTGCCTTCCTTTTGCTCCAGGAAGACCAGAATATCTTTGCGATTACCCCAATCCATGACCGTTACTCTCCTTTACAACACCTTAGCGTCTGCCATCATTTGAACGACCTTGATTGCAGACTCTTCAGGGGTCTCCTCTTGGACTTTCACGCCAGCCTGACGTTTTGCCGGCTCATGTACCTTCACCACATGGGTGCAGGGCGTGTCCGGCTTCACGCCATCCAACGCATCTGCGGCCAGGACGGGAATCGTCTTTTTACGAGCAGCCATCTTATTTTTGATGGTCGGATAACGAGGATCATAGGCCGGCTTTGTGACCGTCAACACGCACGGTGTTGCAGCCTCAACGCGGCGGTATCCATCCTCAGTCTCCTGCTTTGCGCAAATGCCGGCATCGGTCTTCTCAATGTCAACCAGATCGGTAATCACACCGATGCCCAACGTCTCTGCCAGCTGCGGACCCACCACACCATTAGCATGGTCTGTTGCTTCACGACCGCAGAAGATCAGGTCAAATTTCTTGCCCGATTCCGCTTCCAAATGCTGAATCGCAGCGGCAAGAATCTTGCACTTGCCCAGCGAATCCGCTCCTTCAAAAGCAGCGTCACTAATCAGGTAACCCACATCGGCGCCAACCGCCAAGCAGGTTTTAACAGCGTCACGCGCACCTTCCGGACCAATGGTGACAGCAGTAATGCTGCCGCCAACAGCCTCCTTGAGGCGTGTTGCCATTTCCAAAGCATAGGTATCAAAAGCGTTCACGACAGGTGTGACGCCATCCAGGTTTACTTCTTCAGTACCGGGCTTGAGGTGAATTTCCACCGAATCATCCGGCACCTGCTTTAAACATACCAGAATTTCCATCTTGCTTACTCCTTATTTCCTCAGTCGGCTTTCTCTCAAAATTTTAGAATTTGCCGATGACATTGTTGGAAACAACGATACGCATAACCTCGTTCGTGCCCTCGAAGATCTGGAAGATCTTCGCATCACGCAGCAACTTCTCGACAGGATACTCACGGCTGTAGCCATAACCGCCGAACATCTGGATGGCTTCAGTGGCAACCTGCACTGCAATGTCGGAAGCATAGCACTTCGCAATTGCGGACTCCATGGTGAACGGCAGGCCCTTATCCATCAGCGTCAGTGCATGTGCAACCATCTGGCGAGCGGTCTCAATCTTGATCTTCATGTCAGCGACCTTGAACTTCAGAGCCTGGTTCTTCAGGATCGGCTTACCGAACTGGACACGCTCCTTGCCATATGCGATAGCCTCTTCCATGCCGCGCTGTGCAATACCGGTCGCAACGCAACCCATCCATGTACGAGCCTGATCCAGCGTCTTCATGGCGATGGAGAAGCCCTTGCCCTCCTGGCCAATCAGGTTGGAAGCCGGGATACGGCAATCCTCGAGGACAACGTCGCAGGTGTTAGAAGTACGGATGCCCATCTTATCCTCTTCATGACCCGTGGACAGGCCGGGCGTGCCTTTTTCGACGAGGAACATGGACATGCCCTTCGTGCCAGCTGCCTTGTCCGTCAGGGCAGTAACGCAGTAGAAGGAAGCAACGCCGCCATTGGTGATGAAGCACTTACGGCCATTGAGAATGTAGCTATCGCCATCTTTGACAGCAGTCGTCTTGCCAGCAGCCGGATCAGAACCAGCGCCGGGCTCAGTCAAGCAGAATGCGCCGAAACCGCCCTGGAGGATCAGGTCGCAGACACGCTTCTTCTGCTCTTCGTTACCTGCAATCAGAACAGGCTTCATGCCCAGACCGCTCGCAGAAATCGTAGTTGCAAAGCCAGCGTCCGCCTTTGCCATCTCTTCGATCAGAGCGGCAACGTCCACACGGCTCAGGCCCATGCCGCCGTACTCTTCCGGGACTTCCAGCATGGTCAGCTGCATCTCGATGGCCTTGTCGTAGATCGCCTTCGGCCACTCACCGCTGCGGTCGTATTCCTTGCACTGTTCCTTAACTTCTTTTTCGCAGAACTCTTTTACGGAGCCCAGCAATTCCTTCGCTTCGTCAGAAATCAAATATGCCATTTTTTGTTTCCTCCTGGTTTGTTAATAATATATCACATGGGGTATTATAACACAGATCAGAGCTTATAGCAAACCTTTCCGGGGTTCAAAATCATATTCGGATCGAAAACTTCTTTGATCCCCTTCATCAGGCGCATATTGACCGGGCCAACCATTTGTGCGAGATAATCCATCTTGCCAAAGCCGATGCCGTGCTCGCCGGAAATCAGGCCGCCCAACTCAGTTGCATGTGCATACGCCTTCTCCATAAAGTCCGCAACCTGGCGCTTGAATTCGTCAAGCTCCATGTCATTGGAGCAGTTATAGATATGGAGGTTGCCGTCGCCTGCATGGCCGAAGCTCTTGACCTCAAAGTCATAGTTCTTGGCCAGATCCTTAATGAAGCGGACATAATTGGCAATCTCGTTGACAGGAACGACAACGTCGCTTTCATCAAGCAGCTTGGTCTGGGCCTCGATTGCCTCCAGGAAGCTGCTACGGGCAGCCCATGCATCTTTGCGCTGTTGCGGCGTGTCAGCAACCAGAACGTCCAAAGCGCCAGCCTCCAGAACAACCTCGGAAGCCTTCTCGATGATCTCGTTGAGCTGATCCTCATCCTCACCGTCAAATGTAACCAACAGATAAGCCTCAACGTCCTTGCCCTCGAACTTCTGCGGGAACGTGCTCTTGCCCAAATAGGACTCGGACAGCCGGACGATTTCCTTCTCCATGAACTCCAGAGCCTGCGGCTGCAGATGCGCCTGCATCAGCTTCGGCACCGTGGAGATGCAGTCATCCAGGTTCTCATACAGAACAACGAGGCTGATGACTTCCTTCGGAGCAGGGATAATCTTCAGAGTCAGCTCGGTGATCAGGCCCAGTGTGCCTTCAGAACCAATCATCAGGTCCTTCAGGGAATAGCCGGAACTCGTCTTTGAAACGGTTGCGCCTTCATGGACAATCTCGCCGGTCGGCAGAACAACCGTCATCGCGCGGACATAGTCGCGGGTCGTGCCGTATTTGACAGCGCGCATGCCGCCTGCGTTCGTGGAAACGTTGCCGCCCAAGGTTGCAAATTTCTCGCCCGGATCCGGGGGATACAGGTAACCCTGCTTTGCTGCGTCTTCTGCCAGATCATTCAGCAAAACGCCCGCCTGTACACGGACAACCATATTCTCGAAGTCATAACCGAGAATTTTATTCATCTTCGTGGTGGAAATCATGACGCCGCCCTCAATAGCAACAGCAGCGCCCGTCAGGCCAGTGCCTGCGCCGCGGGGGATCACCGGGACATGCGCCTCGTTGCAGATCTTCATAACAGCGGCAACCTCTTCCGTGGTCGTTGCTTCGACCAGGACGTCAGGCATCTTTTTGCCGTAAATCGGCATTTCGTCATGGGAGTAGTCCTCGTTAATGTCTCCATCGACGGTGACGCGGCCCGGTACAGCAGCCTTTAGCTTTTCGATCAGTTCAGGGGTAACTTTCTGATACTGGCTCATACTCTACATAGCTCCTTTGTAATAGTTTAAGTACATTTTAATGCTTTTGCAACAAATATGGAAGTGGTTTATCGCAAAAATCATAAAAATTATAATTGGAAATTATTTGCTGCGCACAATTACAGACACGCCGTCCGGAATGACCGTGATCGGGCTATTGGGCTTGCCGAGAATCTTATCGGCCATTTCCAGAGCAGTTGGTACATCGGGCGCCCACTGCATCTGCATGGCCTCGACCATTTCCTTCGGCGCTTTGGTCACCATAATGACCGGATGCTGCAGCAGGATGCGGCAGAGGATCTGCGCTTCCCACTGATCGGGAACGGTCTTCTCGCTTGGCGTCGCCAGGAAACGATCCATAATCTTCTGCTTATCCTTTTCGTTTGCGAACGTGTCATACAGAGACTGTCCGCCATGGCCGTCGTTGCAGGCGGAAACCATGATGATAACGCCGCCGGGCGGGCAGGTTGCCTCTGCAGCTGTCATACCCTTCACAGACTGATAAATGTTTTGATCCAGCGGATAACCGCCGTTGGGGGGAATCACAATCGGCGCCGGAATAGCATCCACACCAGCCAGCTTGTCGGAGAACGCGCAGCCCTCGCGATGTGCCTTATTCAAGTCACCAGCAAAAGCAGCGATGACCTTCTTATCTGCGTCAATGACGACGTTGACAATAAACTTCAGCTTAGCCGTTTCTGCAGCATAGAGCATATCTTTATGAATGGGGTTGCCATCCAGGATGCCCGTGCGAGAATAGGGGCTGTCAATGAACTTGGAGCAGTGGTTTGCCATAACGGTAGTCCGGCTGGCAACGCCCGGCAGCACGCTCTTGCGGCCGCCAGAGAAACCAGCAAAGAAGTGGGGCTCAATGAAGCCTTCGCTGACCAGCAGATCCGCTTCAACTGCGACCTTGTTGACCAGCAGCTCACCACCAGAGGGCAAGGTGCCAATATGTACCATGTTTGCCGCGTCAGCACTGTCATGTACAACAAAGTGGAGACCCATATTGTGGTAAACTTCTTCACCATACTTATCGAGCATCTCGGCTTCTGTCGTGAGGCGGTGGAAACCGGTCGCGATCAGCACCGTAATGTCCGCATCGGGATTGCCCTCCCGGATCTCCTTGACCATTTCAGGCAGGATGACCTTGCTGGGCACAGGGCGCGTGTGGTCACTACTGATAATGACGATGTTCTTCTTTCCCTTCGCCAGCTCCCGCAGACGCGGGGAAGCGATCGGATTTTCCAGAGCCTGCCGAACCAGCCCAGACTCGCCGGCCGCCGGCTTGTAGTCATGCGCTTTCGATTGCAGAACACCAGCCAGGCGTTCGTCGGGAATCGACGCGACTATTTTTTCTCTTCCAAAAGGCAGCGTAATGTTCGCCATAAATGGAACCTCCCTTTACACAACAGATACCTACAATTGCCTAACATTAACAATCAAAATGTAAGAATGGCCTCAAAATCAACGGGTCCATATTCCTTAAGCGGCGGGGATGATCAGTTGCACCAACGGCTGCGCAAACAGCGCAATCAGGCCAAACGCCACCACATACACCACATAATACGGGATCGCCTTGCGCATAATCTTGCTTTCCTCGCCGACCGTGTCGGTAGAAGCCGTTGCGATTGCGATGCTCTGCGGCGAAATCGCCTTGCCTGCCGTTGCACCGACGCCATTTGCAGCAACCAGCCAATACGGGTTCATGCCCAACTGCTGTGCAGTGTTATACTGCAGCTGTGCGAACAGAACGGACGAAGAGGTCGCGCTGCCGGTGACGAACGTGCCCAAAGAACCAATCAGCGGCGCAAAGAACGGATACACAATGCCGGTTGCAGTTGCCAGGAATGTTGCGATGCTTTCGGTCATGCCAGAATAGCCCATAATCTTCGCGGCAGCCAGAATGCAAACCAGCGTAATGATCGTTTTGGACATCTGCTTGAGCGATGCCGCCAATACAGAGCCCATGGTCTTCCAGGAAGCCTTCTGAATCAGGCCGCCGATAAACGCGGAAATAAAGATCAGCACACCAGGCGCGGTGATCCACGAGAAGGTTTGGGTGGAAGGATTTGCGTTCGGGCCGCCCTGATAGATCTGCACGGTGGTCTGCACCTGAGACAGCAGGTTATGAATCGGCGGAACAATGCTGGAGGTGACCAGCAGCAGAATGAAGATCAGGATAAACGGCGCCCATGCCTTGATGGCGCCCATCTGGGACTTTTGCTTGCCTTTTTCTTCTGCCAGTTCGGTTTCCGAAAGCAAAGCAAACTTCGGGTCTGTCTTCTTCATGAACTTCTTTGCATACAGGATCGTGCAAGCCATGCTTACAATGGAAGCAATGACGTTGGGCAGTTCAGGACCAATGAACAACGCGGTCAGGAACTGCGGAATCACAAAGGACAACGCGGACACCAGCGTAACGCCCCAAGCGCCCTTCATGCCCTTGAATCCGCCGCCAGTCATCATGGTCATCAGGAACGGCGTAATGAACACAAGCAGGCACATCTGCAGCATCACAACACCAGCGGTTGTGGTGGGGTCAATGCCGCCAGGTGCGGCGACGTTTGCCGCCGTCACGGTCGGAATACCAATCGAACCAAAGGCCGTCGGCGTCATATTTGCAACCAAGCAGACAACAGCAGCCATGATCGGATTAAAGCCCAGGCCAGTCAGGATGCCGGCTGGGATGGCAACTGCGGTGCCAAAGCCAGCCATGCCTTCCATGAAGCCGCCGAAACCCCAGCCGAGGATCAGCACAAGCACGCGTTTGTCGTTGGAAACAGCGGTCAGCATCTCCTTGATCTTATCCATAGCGCCCGTACGCACGCAAAGGTTATATGTAAAGATCGCGGCGACAATGACCAGTGAAATCGGCCACAATGCCATCACGGCGCCGTCCAGGCCGCCGGTAACTACACTTGATACAGAATCCTGCCATTTTGCCAGCGCCAGCACAATTGCAATGACCAATGCGATCGGACACGCTTTATATGCCGGCATCTTCAATGCTGTTAACGCGATGGCCAGCCAGATAATCGGCAATAGGCCCAAGATAAATTCTAGAAATTGCACGACGATTTTCTTCCTTTCTTCCTAATCAAAAAACTCCTCATTGTTGCAAATTGGTTCTACCATCTTGCAACTTACGCCCGCACAATTCCAGACCATCTGTTTGATTTCCTTGTTATCTTATCCGTATTTTGCGGAAAAGTCAAGCTTTTTTTCATGGGAATCTGCGGCGCATCCCAAGAATCCCAAAATATAGCGGTCTTTCTTTGTGCAAAATTTGGTGCTACCAATGAAATCAAACGTTGCCATTGCATCCTTCATGAATCTATGATATAACGAAATAACCAACCAATATATCAAAAGAGAGGATGTCTAGCAGTATGGCGGAACAGTCTAAATCTTATGAGCGTGTCCTCACCTATTTGAAGGATTCGCTCAAAAGCGGGGCGCTTTCGCTTGGACAGCCGCTCCCACCGGAGCGGGAACTGGCGGAAACTTTGGGAATCAGCCGCAACTCTGTGCGGGAAGCGATCCGGCTGATCGAGCACATGGGGTTTCTAGTCAGCAGCCAGGGATCCGGCAATTTTATCAGCTGCAATATTCAAAAGAACCTACAAGATTCCTTTGACCTGTTGATCCTGCTGCAACAGATTGATTACCGGCAGCTGGCAGAGCTGCGCACCGGCCTTGAACTTCAGGCGACGCTGCTTGCCGTTGACCGGATCACCGATGAACAGGCTGACGGGCTAACCGCCATTGTCAAGGAGATGGCCACTTGCTCCCGCGATCGGGCCTCCCATCTGGACAAAGAATTTCATGATACCATCGCCGCCATCTCTGGCAACGAACTGATCATTCAGATTCTCCGTGCTCTTTCCAGCACTATCGACCGTTTCATCAGCGACATGCGCCGCAGAATTCTACTGAATTTTCAAACCGGAAGCCAACTGCAATACGCCCATGAACAAATCGCGGACGCCTTTCAGCGGCGGGACAAAGTACAACTGGTCCTTGCAGTTACCCACCATTTTAACGTTGTCAATGCCAACATGTCACCGGATCTGAACCCCACAGAAATCACTGACTGATTCCCGCGTGCAAAGGTACTACCTTTGAAAAAGGCATCTTGTGATTGGTAATAGAAATGTCTGGGAACCAAGCGGTTCGATGACTCTGTTGGCAGGCACGCTTACCCTCCTGGAGACTCTTGCCCCCCTTCTGCCGCGGCTGTCTCCTCGATGATCCTCATCGCAGTAGAAAGCCAACACGCCTTCCAGCGCCTCCATCTTTGCTTCATGAAGCATTCCTCCTTTGTCTTCTCTGCATCTTATGTGTGATTCATCTATTCAAATATACCACATTTCCCGGGATAATATCAATAGATTTTATGTGAAAGTTTGAAAAAAACATATTTTTTCTTGTCATATAGGCTTATCTTCCTGAAAAGCCCCCTCTTTATTGTCAGAAATCGCTGTAATTCAACACAAAATTCTCATTTTGAATTGGTCGCACCAGTCTCGAAATACCCATTTTGTTCCTTATAAGTCATATTTTATATAATTTTATAAAAATTGTAATGGGCCTACGACCATACAAATATGTTCAAATTGCGGAAGCCGGTTCAATCAGTCTAGCCGAGCAACTTCGGTTTTATGCCATCAAAAATTTCACAGCGTACAAAAGGCGTCCCCCATTGGTATGGGGGACGCCTTGAAAGCGTTTATGATGTGGTTTACATTACTTTTTTTGTTCTTTGTACGCTTTTGCCGCGCCAACCAGGCCCTGGAACAAGGGATGCGGGCGGTTGGGGCGGGATTTAAATTCCGGATGGCCCTGGCTGCCGATAAAGAAGGGATGGGACGGAAGTTCCATCATTTCAACGATGCGGTCATCCGGGCTTCTGCCCGCAAATACAACGCCAGCATCTTCAAACGCCTGGCGGTATTCATTATTGACCTCATAGCGATGACGATGGCGCTCATAAATAAGCGGTTCGCCGTTATACAGCCGCGAAGCCAACGTGCCTTCGGTCAATTTGCATGGGTATTTGCCAAGCCGCATGGTGCCACCAAGCTGCTCGACATTTTTCTGCTCCGGCATCAGATCGATCACATGATGTTTGCTTTGTGGGTCAAATTCAGCAGAATTTGCATCCGCCATCTTCAGAACATTGCGCGCATATTCCACAATCGCCAACTGCATGCCCAGGCAAATCCCCAAAAACGGCACCTTGTTTTCACGCGCCCAGTGGATGGCGTCAATCATGCCTTCAATTCCGCGTTGGCCAAAGCCGCCCGGCACCAGAACGCCGTCCGCATCCCGCAAGCGCTCGCCGACGTTTTCGGGCGTTAGTGTTTCGGAATCGACCCAGTCGATATTCACCTTCACCTTGTTGCCAATGCCGCCGTGCGTCAGCGCTTCGGCAACGCTCAGATACGCATCGTGCAATTCGACGTATTTTCCAACCAGTGCGATGTTCACGCTCTCTGACAGGGACGTGGCGGTGTTTACCATCGAAATCCAGTCTGCGAGGTCCGGACCGTGCGTGTCCAAGCCCAGGCGGCGGCAGACGGTATCATCCAAGCGCTCCTCGCGCAGGGCCAGCGGCACCTCATAGAGCAGCGGCAGGTCCAGATTTTCGATGACGCATTCCGGGCGAACATTGCAAAACAGCGCGATCTTCTGCTTGATGTCATCCGGCAGCGGGCGTTCCGAGCGCAGCACAATGATGTCCGGCTGGATGCCAATGGATAATAGCTCTTTAACGCTATGCTGAGTTGGTTTGGATTTATGTTCATGGGAACAGTTTAAGTAGGGCACCAACGTCACATGGATGAACAGGCAGTTTTCGCGTCCTTCCTCGGTGGCGAACTGGCGAATTGCCTCCAGGAACGGCTGGCTTTCGGTATTGCCCACCGTACCGCCGACCTCGATAATAGAAACGTCGACATTCTCTTTGGCAGCGGAGATCCGCTCCTTGATTTCGTTGGTAATATGTGGAATCACCTGCACCGTGCCGCCGCCGTAGTCGCCGTTGCGCTCCTTACGGATGACGTTATAATAGATACGCCCGGAGGTCACGTTGCTGTTTTGTGAAAGGCTCTCGTCAATGAAGCGTTCGTAATGGCCCAGGTCCAGGTCTGTCTCCGCCCCATCATCCGTGACAAAGACTTCGCCGTGCTGGAAAGGATTCATCGTTCCGGGATCCACATTGAGGTACGGATCAAATTTCTGCATCGTCACGCGCAACCCGCGCGCTTTCAGCAAACGTCCCAGAGAAGCCGCTGTGATGCCTTTCCCCAATCCGGAAACAACGCCGCCTGTTACAAAGATATATTTTGTCGCCATAACTTCCTCCAAACGCATATTTTCCTATCCTGCTTCACAATCCATTTCCCAAAAAACAAATATGAAGTTATTATATCGCCGGCACGTCTACATTGTCAAGCAATAGGAAGGGCTGCCGCAATTTATATCCGCGGCAGCCCTTCACACAGCATCTGTTACAGAACAGCGTCGATCATCTTGCGGTAGTCCGCAATCGGGAAAGCGCCGACTTTTTGATCGACCGCCTTGCCGTCCTTGAAGAGGAAGACGGTTGGGATGCTCATCACATTATATTGCGCGGCCAGTTCCTGATTCTGGTCGACGTCCACCTTGACGACAATCACACGGCCGTCATATTCCTCTGCAAGCTGTTCGATTACCGGGGCCAGCATGCGGCAGGGGCCGCACCAGGTTGCCCAGAAGTCACACAAAACGACTTTACCCATCTGCAAAATCTTTTCCAGTCCTGCAGCATCAGCATGGATCACATCTGCCATTGCAATCACTCTCCATTTCATCATTGCCATCTTTGGTAGCATACCCGGACTCAGCCGGAATATTTTTCAAGTGACGCCTTGTTAATCTTGACGTCGGTTTTGGGCTTATCGGTGCTTTCATCCACCGGGACAGCCGCAATCTTGTCGACCACATCCATTCCCTCATAGACCTGGCCAAACACCGTATGTCCGCGCGGCGGGTCAAAAGCATTATACGCGCCGTCAAGTGACGGATTGCCGCCCTGTTTTTCATACAGCGTCTTATAGTCGTCGGTCAATTTGCTGGGGTCCAGGATTGTATACTGCGTCTGCGCGACCTGCGGCCATTGGCTCTTGTCGATCTGTTGCAGCTGTTGATACAGCGACTCGTACTGAGACCATGTGCCGCTGTTGACAGGGCCGGCCTGGTTGATGAAAAACTGGCTGCCATTTGTGTTGGCGCCGCTGTTGGCCATGGCCAAAGAGCCGCGCAGATTGAGCAGGTTTTTGTTGAATTCATCGTCAAAGGTGCCTCCCCAGATGCTCTCGCCGCCCGTGCCATCGCCATTCGGATCGCCGCCTTGAATCATAAAGTCCTTGATCACGCGGTGAAAAGTCAGGCCATTATAATACCCTTTATTGATCAGGCCCTTGAAATTTTCAACTGTTTTGGGCGCCGCATCCGGGAACAGGCGGATCTTAATCGTGCCCATGGTGGTGTCCAGCACCGCAACCTCTTCCCCGGCCGCAGGCTTTTCGAGCTGGTAACCGAGCGGCTTGCCATCATCCGGGCGGATCGCCGCGGACTGCGAAGAAGCGCTGGCTTCCATGCTGGACGTCGCGGTGCTCTCGCTGGCGCTGGCCGTCTGCGTAGTGGACGAC
>USIA01000012.1 GCA_900554535.1 uncultured Oscillospiraceae bacterium
TCTCTTCGCCGAGGGCAAAGAAAAGAGACCGCAAGTGAACCTGCCAGCAGGTTCCACTGGGAGCCCGTCATCACGATGAAAACCAGATAGCCGAACATGCCGATGACAATGGACGGCAAAGAGGAAAGCGTCTCCACACACATGCGGATAAAACGCGTGATGCGGTTTTCTTTTGCATACTCTGCCAGATAAATGCCTGCACAAATGCCAATCGGCACACTGATGACCAAAGCTAGAAAAACAAGGTAGATTGTGTTAAAAAGCTGATTGCCAATTCCATCTTCTGTAAAAGTAAGCATTTCGGGCGTAGCCTGCGTAAAACCGGAAATCAAGATATATAGCAGGAAGGCAACAAGCAACGCCAGGAAGAAACCGGCAACTACATAAAAAACACCGGTCATGCCGCGGTCTGCTCGGCGGGCGCGGCGGCTTGCAAGCTCGGAAGCTTTATTTTGTTCCTTCATTTTTTCTTCTCCCCTTTCTTCGTCGAAATCATATGCACCAGGAAGATAAACAGAAGGGAAATCAAGAAGAGTAACAAAGCCATCGTCCACAGAGCCGTGTTGAATTCACCGCCCTCGGCAGCGCCGCCCATATCGGAGGCAATTGCCGTAGTCAGGCTCATTGTCGGTGAAAAAATGTTTTTGGGGAATGCACGCATTTTGCCGATAACCATCGCAACAGCCAGCGTTTCGCCGAAAGCGCGTGCCAGTCCCAGAATAACGCCGGTCAGAATGCCGGATTTGGCAGACGGCACGACCACCTTATAAATGGTCTGCCACCGGGTTCCGCCCAATCCGAAGGAAGCCTCGCGGAAACTTTGCGGCACGCCGCGGATGGCGTCGGCTGCAACGGAAGTAATCGAAGGAAAAATCATGACTGCAAGCACAATGCCGGCCGGGAGAACGCCGTAGCCTACATTCAAATTAAAAACCTTCTGGATAAATGGAACCAGTACCGTCATGCCAACCCAGCCATAAACGACGGACGGAATTCCTACAAAAATCTCCATGGCTGGTTGGAAAAAACGATCGCCAAATTTTGGAGAAATTTCTGTAATAAAAATGGCTGCACAAAGGCTGAATGGTACTGCAATCAACAGCCCAAGGCCACACGTGACCAACGATCCAACAATATAGATGGCTGCGCCGACAGCGCCGCCTCCCTGAAAGTCATCGGCAGGTCCCCACTTTGAAGAGAACAGGAATTCAAACACACTATGATGATAAGTGGTAAATGTGCCAATGCCGCGATAAGCCAAAAAAATACCAATGCCGAATGTGAGCACTACCATAAAGGCCCCAAAAATCGTGACAATGGTGCGGCC
Source organism: uncultured Oscillospiraceae bacterium (assembly GCA_900554535.1). Lineage (GTDB taxonomy): Bacteria > Bacillota > Clostridia > Oscillospirales > Acutalibacteraceae > Caproicibacterium. The sequence continues at coordinate 1,328 of USIA01000012.1, forward strand.
AAGGTATTCGCGCTTGATCATCCCTTTGCCCCTATTATGCGCTTTCATTTTCCACGATCCTTTCTACAAATCATAGCCCTCGCAAGTTTTTCTCACGTATTCAAAAAAAATGCAGGCCACATGGTGGTTCCTGCATTTTTGTCTCATCTATTCACACAGGCCCGGAAAGCTGCGATTACTTGTGGCTTTCAACCGCTTTGTCAGACAGCTTAGAAGTCACGCCATAGCCAAGGCTTTCCATCTTCTGGCCGTACTGTTCGGACTGGATGAAGTCGATGAAGGCCTTTGCTGCGCCTGTGGCCTCACCCTTGGTGTACATATGCTCATAGCCCCAAACAGGATAGGTGCCGTTGTAGGTATTCTCCAGCGTCGGCTGCACACCGTCAATGGCAAGCGCAGTGACCTTGCTGGCATTGTCGCCAGTCAGATAGCTCAGTGCAATATAGCCGATTGCGCCCTTATTCTGCTCGATGCTCTGAAGCAGCGTACCGGAGTCATCCGTCTCCAGGGAGCCGCCGGAAACTTCCTCTTTGCCATCCATTGCATACTGCTTAAACAGTGCACGCGTACCAGAAGTGGTAGGACGAGTCACCAAAACGATCTCCTCGTCAGGGCCGCCAACATCTTTCCAGTTCTTGGTCTCGCCGGTAAAGATCTTCGTCAGCTGATCTTTGGTCAGGGACTTCACCGTGCTACCAATGTCATTGTTCACGATCGGGGCCATCGTCACGATGCAAACTTTATGATCGACAAGCTCGTCCGCCTTGCTCTTGTCCAGCTTAGTGCTAGCTTCCACATCGGAGTTGCCGATGTCAACAGAGCCGTCAGAAACCTGCTTCAGGCCTTGGCCGGAGCCACCAGCGGAAAGCGTAATGCTCACGTTGGGATTCAGCTTTTTGTATTCCGACGCGGCATCCTGCGCCAAAGGCAGCAGTGCGGAGGAACCGGAGCCTGTCACCTTGCCAGAAACGGTCGTGTCAACAGACGCCGTGCCTGCAGCGCTGCTACCTGCTTCGGACGCAGGGGCAGCGGACTCACTCGAAGCCGCCGTAGAGCTCGTCGTGTCTGTTGCTGCACCGGACGATGATGCCGTATCCGTATTACCGCAGCCTGCTAAGGCCAGTGCGCCGCAAATCATCGCAGCAGCAAGGATGGTGCTGATGGTTTTCTTCATGTTAAAGATCTCCCTTTCTTTTGATCAGCGCTTTTTGGGCGGTTTTATGTATATACATTTTTTCGCCCGCCTACATGTAAATATCTTACAGAGCTCCTGTTAAATCTATGTTAAGTATAGATTAGATTGCCTTTAAGATTGGATTTTATACGTCGATAGACACTGATTCAAAAAATTTTCCCTGGCATCTGAAAAATGGTTTGCAATTTCATCAAAATTACAAAGTTCCGTGCTGTCGACTCATGAAAATTTCATCGCGAACAAAAGTCTTTTCTCAATTTATTTTCGATTAAGATTGTTTTTGGTCATACGCCTGCTCGCAATAGATGCAGCGGTAGCGGCGAGTTTTGGGGTCGCAAAGCTGAAACACCTGGTCAATACCTTCTTCAATGGTGGTGATGCAGCGGGGATTTTTGCATCGAATTACATTTTTGACGTATTTGGGCAGCGAAAGCTTTTGCTTGCGCACAATGTGGCCGTCGCGGATATAGTTTAGTGTAATATTGGGGTCGATAAATCCGAGCACATCCACGTCCACATCCACGTCGCCCTCAATTTTGATAATGTCCTTACGGCCCAGTTTATTGCTGCGTGCATTTTTGATGACAGCAACGCAGCAGTCCAGATCTTCCAGCTTCAACAGGTCATAGACCCGCATGCTGGTACCTGCCTGGATGTGGTCAATCACAAGTCCGGTCTGCAACGAATCAATATTCAGCATGGTTGTGGCACCTCCAGCAATTTCATCATCAGCGCCATACGTACATAGACGCCGTTTTGCACTTGATCGAAGTAAGCTGCGCGCGGGTCATTGTCCACCTCCAGGGCAATTTCATTGACGCGCGGTAATGGATGGAGCACATACATGTTCGGCTTGGCAAGCTTCATCTTTGCACCTGTAAGGATATACGTATCCTTCAAACGCACATAGTCTTCTTCATTGAAAAAGCGCTCGCGCTGCACGCGGGTCATATACAGAATATCCAGGCTGGGCAGGACTTTCTCCAAATCCGATACTTCTTCAAATGGAATTCCCTGCGGACGCAGCACCTCTTCTATCATATAGCTGGGCACGCGCAGCTCTTCCGGAGAGATCAGCACAAAGCGGATGCCGGGGTAGCGCGCCAGCGATTTGATCAGCGAATGGACCGTGCGGCCAAATTTGAGATCGCCGCACAGGCCAATCACCAGGTCATGCAGGCGGCCGCATTTGCGGCGAATGGTCATCAGGTCCGTCAATGTTTGGGTCGGATGCTGATGGCCGCCGTCGCCTGCATTGATGACAGGAATCTTGGAAAAATGCGCAGCTCGGCGCGGGGCGCCCTCTTTGGGGTGGCGCATTGCACAGATATCGGCGAAACAAGATATGACGCGAATGGTATCTGCCACACTCTCACCTTTGGTCGCGGAGGAGGAATCTGCCGAATGAAACCCCATCACGCTGCCGCCCATGTTGAGCATTGCCGTTTCAAAGCTCAGGCGGGTGCGCGTACTGGGTTCATAAAATAGGGTTGCCAGCTTCTTACCATCACATACATGTGCATACTTGGCCGGATCTGCTGCAATATCGTCGGCCAAATCCAGTAGGTCGTCGATATCCTCCACAGACAGATCCAGCGGGTCGATCAAATTCTTTTTCATATTTACCTCCGGCTATATGACACTCGCTCCAGGCGGGTCACGGCATTAATATTGATGAATCGGCGTTTTGATTGCTTGACTTCAGCATAGGTGGCGGCTCACCGTCCGAACGACGGGATTTGTCGGTTAAAGCGGCCTGCATGCGTGTGCAAGCCAAGTGCGCTCCGGCTCCGTCAAGCGGGGAGAAAGCGTTTTCAAAACACGGTCATGGTAATCGTTCAGATATTGGCGTTCCTCCTGGGTCAGCAGCTCCGGCAGGATCGGCGTCTGATCGATCGGGCAAAGGGTGAGCGGTGAAAAAGCCAGGAATTTTCCATATTCTGTTTCGCCGTCCTCAATCACTTCCAGCGTATTTTCGATGCGGATGCCAAATTGCCCCTCCATATACAGGCCTGGCTCATCGGTGATGCTCATGCCAGGCTTGAGCGGCACCATGTCCCGGAACCCCTGCGGGCCCTCGTGCACGGCGCCCATAAAACCGACCCCATGGCCCGTGCCACACCGATAATCCAGTCCATGCCGCCAGACACGTACACGCGAAAGCGCGTCGAGCTGCCAACCAGTCGTGCCAGCCGGAAAGCGCGCGGAAGCGAGATCAATGTGCGCTTGTAAAGACCAGGTATAGCAGCGCTTTTCGTCCTTGGTCAGCGGGCCCAATGCATAGGTGCGCGTGATGTCCGTGGTGCCGGTGCGGTACTGTCCGCCGGAGTCGATGAGTAACAGGCCGCGCCGCTGAAGATTTGCGCATTTGTCCGGCGTCGGGCCATAGTGCATCATGGCGGCGTTTGGGCCGTACGCCGCGATCGTGCCAAAACTCAACCCGCAGTTTTCCGGCTGCTGACGGCGGTATTTCTCCAAAATTTCGCAGATATCCCACTCCGTCAGCGTCTCACCCGCAGCCAGACGGCGCTCCCATTCCATCTGGCTCCGGACCATAGCCACGCCGTCATAAATGTGGCAGGTGCGCATGTTCGCACACTCGACCGGATTTTTTTCTGCCTTCAAAACAGCAATGAGCTCTGTACCCTCCACCAGTTCAACACTTTTATTTCCTGCCAGACAACGGTACATCGCCATACTGATGTCCCGCTTACTGACCAAAATGCGCCGAGCGCCAAAATCCGTCTGTAGGTCTGCGGCGGCCTGCGCATAAGGCAGCACCGTCACGCCAGTCTCCCGCATCGCGTCGGCAGCTTCTTTTGTCAGACGCGCCGGATCCAGATACAGCCGCGCTTCCTTATCTGTCACTAGCAGGTAGGCGATAGCAAATGGGTTATAGGCAATGTCCGATGCACGCAGATTGGTCGCCCACGCAATGGCATCCAACCGGCTGTAAAATTGCGCCTGCGCTCCGACTTTTTTTAGCTCCGCACGGACGGCCGCGAGTTTTTCCGCACAGGATGCGCCGCTGAACCGTTCTTCCAACAGCCAAACTTCCGTGGCGGGCAGGCGGCCGATCCTCTTTCCAAACCGGTGAAACGAGATCCATGCTGACAAGCGATGCGCCGCTTTTCTGAAGCGCTGTCTCCAGTTCTTCGGCTGCGCTTTCGGAATACAGGCGGCCATCCAGGGCGACACGCGTGCCCCCGCAATGAGCGCTCAGCCACTCTGGGAGTGTCGGCACGCCTGGCTCCCGCATGCGCATCAATTGGATCCCAGTCCCAGCCAGTTGTTGTGCCGCCTGAATGAAAAAGCGGCCGTCCGTCCACAACAGCGCTTCGTTCTCTGTGATTACCAATGTGCCAGCGTCCCCCGTGAATCCGGAGAACCACCGGCGCGATTCCCAGTGCGCGGGAATATATTCGCTCAAATGCGGATCCCCGGTGGGCAGCACAACGGCCCCCACATTTCGCGCAGCCATCTCCAGGCGCAGTGCCGCCTGCTTTTCTTTTATAGTCATTTTCTTTCCTTTCTGCCGGTCACACCGGCCACTCCCGGGCGCCTTGATACCCAGCGCAGAAAAATAGCCGGCATTCCTGCCGGCGAATGTACTCAATCCCGCTCATCCATCGGCACATATGTGCGATGCGGCATAACCGTCTTATAAGCCGGGCGAATGATCTTCCCCATATTGATGTGCTCTTCTATCAAATGCGCGCTCCAGCCCGCAATACGCGCCATTGCGAAAACCGGCGTAAAAAGCTCCACCGGAAGGCCTAACATATGATACACAAAGCCAGAATAAAAGTCAATATTCGCGCTGACGCCCTTATAGGTGCGGCGCTCCTTGGCAATCACCTGTGGCGCCAAACGCTCGACCATCGCATAAAGGCCATACTCCTTTTGCATGCCCTTTTCCTCAGACAGGCGTTTGACAAATGAACGGAAAATCAACGCGCGCGGATCGCTGATGCTGTAAACGGCATGTCCCATCCCGTAAATCAACCCTTTACGATCAAACGCCTCCCCGCGCAACAGGCGGAGCAAATAGGCGCTGATTTCCTCTTCATCGGACCAGTCTTTGATATGTTCCTTCATATCGTGAAACATCTGCACGACTTTGATATTGGCGCCGCCGTGCTTCGGACCTTTCAGCGAGCTCAGCGCCGCGGCGATCACCGAATAGGTATCCGTCCCAGAAGAAGCGACCACATGGGTTGTAAAGGTCGAATTGTTGCCGCCGCCATGCTCTGCATGCAGCACCAGCGCCAAATCCAAAATACGCGCCTCGAGGTGGGAATACTGGTTATCAATGCGCAACATATAAAGAATATTTTCCGCAGTAGACAAATCCGGCCGCGGTGTGTGGATAAAGAAAGGTTGGCTCGGGTCCGCATTATGCGCATAAGCCTGATAGCCATAAACCGCAAGCTGCGGGAACAAGGCAATCAATTCAATGCACTGACGCAGGATATTTTCCAGGCTCGTATCCTGTACATTTTCATCATAGGCATAAAGTGTGAGCACGCTGCGCGCCAATGTATTCATCATGTCGGCGCTGGGCGCCTTCATAATAATATCCCGCACAAAGTTGGTAGGCAGTGTGCGGTATTTATTCATCAGTGCTTTAAAGATCTGCAATTGTTCCTTCGTTGGCAGTTCCCCAAACAACAGCAAATAAACGGTTTCCTCAAACCCGAAACGATCCTCTTCCAAAAAGCCACGGGTAAGGTCGTTGATGGAAATTCCGCGATAATACAATTCACCCGGAATTGGAACCGGCTTGCCGTCCACGATTTTTTTGGCCTTGACTTCACTGATCTCAGATAGACCGCAGAGAACGCCTTCGCCATTTAAGTCGCGCAGGCCGCGCTTCACGTTATATTTTGTATAAAGTGCCGGATCAATTTTGTCGTGTGACACACATTCCTGTGTCAGGCTGCAAATTTCCGGCGTGATTTCAAAAAAATCGTCTTCAGTTTTTCTTTTTGCCAATCAAACCACTCACTTTCCTTTCTGATTGCAACAAACAAAGCATTTTTGTTCCTGAAAAGACCGCAATTGCAGCGTCGCTGGCGCTGTTTTTAAAACCGTCAATTTAAATTGTATTTATGCATTTATTTTATCATAATTGTACGGGGAAGTCAAACGCAGGCCTTCCGAAACACGACTTTTTGCAAGAGAAACCGTCTTGTCTTTCAAGTACATCCATGTTACAATAACAAACAAAGAGACGGATTGAAAGAGAAAGAAGGTGTCCATATGCCGTTTCGTCCCATCCATTGCCCCTATTGCGGACTGGAACTGCAGGTTCCCACGGACGCGAAAAAGATCGTATGCATGTACTGCGCAAAGCCCATTGATTTGGAAGCTTTATTTTCCCCAAAAACGGAAGAACCAAATAGCGGCCTTCAACTGCAAAAGGCACTCGCCCTGCTGGAGCCACGGCTATTTCACTTCCAGGAAGAAGAAAAGTCTTTCACGGCCAAACAGTATGCAGAGGCTTTTGACACTTACTGCAACCGCCTTTCCCCTGCCCTGTCGGCGCTGGCCGGCCTGCAGCCAGAGGATTGCCGCGGCTTTGCCCAGGCGCTCACAGACGGCGTAGTTGAAGATCTGAGCAATAATCGCAACCAGACGGTCAACACCAAAAGCAGCGCTTTTTTTACACGCCGCATGATGCTGGTGGCCTATCTTCTGCCTGCCCTAAACGACAGTAAGGTGCCAGAAGCACAGACCGTGTTGGCGGAGTTTTTGCGCCTGTGGAACGATCGTTATCCGCAGGAAACGTTGGCTGCCACCACTTTTGAGCAAATCAACAATGGGTTTCGCCGTCGCAAGTTCTGTTACATCACAACCGCCGTCTGCACTGCGCTCGGTCAGGGAGACGACTGCAAAGCATTGCAGTTGCTGCGCGGATTTCGGGACAACTGGATGGCACAACAGCCGACCGGCCCAATCCTGACGCTTGAATATTACGCGCTGGCGCCTACGATTGTGGATCGCATCGACCAGCGCGCTGATGCAGTGAGCATCTACCATTCCCTTTGGGAAACCGCAATTGCACCGTGCGTACGGGACATCCAAGCGAAGCGCTATGCGGCCTGCCTGGATCGCTACACACAAATGATGCTCGACTTGGAACGCACCTATTTGTCCTGACTGGAGGCGAAAGAATGGATCTTGACCGTCTGCGTGCACAGCTGAAATTTTCCATGGAATGCGACAAAATGAAGAGCGTCTACCGCCGCACTATTCTGACAGATCAAAGCCGTCGCGAGACGGACGCCGAACACAGTTGGCATCTGGCCGTTTTGGCAACGCTTCTGTATGAATATGCACTGCCCGGCGTGGACCGTCACCGGGCTGTCGATATGTGTTTGATTCATGATCTGATTGAAATCTACGCAGGAGACACCTTTGCTTATGACAGCGCTGGCAACCAGACAAAGGCCAAGCGAGAAGCAGAGGCAGCGGACCGCCTATTTGCGCTCCTACCACTGGATCAAGGCCAGGCCTTCCGCGCGCTGTGGGAGGAGTTTGACGCCATGGAGACGCCGGACGCACTTTTTGCCAATGCATGCGACCGGTTGCAGCCATTTCTCAATAACGTTGTAACCGGCGGTCATACTTGGAACGCCGGTCCAGTGCAGGTTCATCGCTCACAGGTGGAGGAACGGATGCGTCCCATTTCAAAGGGAATGCCGGCGCTTTGGCCCATTGTACAGCAGTTGATCGAGGAAGCGGTGCAAAAAGGCGAATTGGCGCCTTAAAAGCCACTATTTTCGATTTTATATCTGTATATAAAAATATAAAAAGTAAGGCGCTGCCACTCCGGCAACGCCTTACTTTTTATCAGAACAGCTCTAGGGCTGCTTATTTTACCATGCTTGCAATTTCCTCAGCGAAATTATCCTGGCGCTTCTCCAAGCCCTCGCCCTTCTCAAAGCGCACAAAACCCGTAATGGCAATCTTGCCGCCCAGTTCCTTCGCCACGGAATCCGTGTACTGCTGGACAGACATCTTCCCTTCCTTGACATAGGCCTGGTCAACCAGGCAGATCTCCTTGAGGGTCTTTTTGACTTTGCCCATGACCATCTTCTCGATGACATTTGCCGGCTTACCGGAAGAAGCAGCCTGCTCCGTGGCAATCTTCTTCTCGTGCTCAACGACTTCTGCCGGCACATGCGCTTCGTCGAGGTACTCCGGATTCATGGCCGCAATTTGCATGCCGATATTTTTGCCGAACTCCTGGAACTCCGGTTTGGCTGCTATCTCGTCGGTCGTGTCGAAGGAAACCAGGACGCAAATTTTGCCGCCCGCATGGATATAAGAAGCCACATGTCCCTCCATGCGTTGGAAACGGCGGACCTTAATATTTTCGCCAATGGTAAGGATCTTTTCCTTCAGAATCTCATCAACCGTCTCGTTGGAGCCAGCAGCCTTGCAGGCCAGCAACGCCTCAATGTCAGCGGGGTTCTGCTCAATCACCGTATCGGCGCAAGTCTTCACAAATTCATTAAAGGAAGCATTCTTGGCGACAAAATCAGTCTCTGCATTGACTTCAACGGCAACGCCAATCTTGCCGTCCGCAGTCGTCTCCGCAAAAGCGACGCCCTCGGCAGCAATACGGCCCGCTTTCTTTGTCGCAGCCGCAAGGCCCTTTTCCCGCAGGAAGTCCAGTGCCTTGTCCATATCGCCATCAGAGGCAGTCAGGGCCTTTTTGCAGTCCATCATGCCGCAGCCAGTCTTTTCGCGCAATTCCTTAACATCTTTTGCTGTAAAAGCCATTGTGCTCATCCTCTTCCTTTCAGCATTCTCGATTTATTCAGCGGCCTTTTCCTCAGTAGCTGCCTCTTCTTCGGCAGCGCTTTCCTGACCCTCACGGCCTTCGATCAGGGCGTTGGCCATGGTGGCGGAGAGCAAGCGCACCGCACGAATCGCGTCGTCGTTGCCCGGGATAACATAGTCGATCTCGTCCGGGTCACAGTTGGTGTCGACGATTGCGATAATCGGGATATGCAGCTTGCGGGCTTCCGTAACCGCGATATGCTCCTTGCGGGGATCCACGATAAACAGAGCGCCCGGCAGCGTTTTCATATCTTTAATGCCGCCCATGAATTTTTCGAGCTTTTCGATCTCGAGATTCAGCTTGACAACTTCCTTTTTCGGCAGCAGATCAAACGTACCGTCCTCCTGCATGGTCTTAAGCTGGTTGAGACGGTCGATGCGGCGGCGAATAGTGCGGAAGTTGGTGAGCATGCCGCCCAGCCAGCGGGCATTCACATAATAAGCGCCTGCACGCTCAGCCTCTTCACGGATGGATTCCTGGGCCTGCTTCTTCGTGCCGACAAACAGCACGTTCTTGCCGTCGGCAGCAAGGCTGCGGACAAAATTGTACGCTTCCTCCAGCTTGCGAACGGTTTTCTGCAGGTCAATGATGTAGATTCCATTGCGCTCGGTAAAGATGTAGGGCTTCATCTTCGGGTTCCAACGGCGGGTCTGGTGGCCAAAATGGACACCTGCTTCCAGCAGTTGTTTCATGGATACGACTGACATATTTAGTTCCTCCTTGGTTATTCCTCCGCTGCGCTTAAGGCGCGGGGGACCCCAATCAGGCACCACCCCACGCGGACGCGGCGTGCGAAATGAAGTGAATTTTGCGCTTTTATTAGACGCGTATTTTATTATAGCATTCTTTCCAGCAAAATGCAAGCATTTTTTCCAACGGTCAATTGCCGCCCTGACTAGTGAAATATTTATGTGGTCCTGCACAGAAAAGGTGGGCGCATCAACTTGAAATTCAGCACTTTTTTATTGCGCAGGCCTTAGCGGAGGTGTATAATGAAATTGTTCCCAGACCGTATAAATTTCATAAATATGTGTAGTAAAGGACGGATATGCATGCTCGAAAAAATGATTGATATCCTCAAGAAGAATCCCCGCCGGATCGTCTTTCCAGAAGGCACGGATGCCCGCATCCAGTCGGCCGCCAGCCGCCTGAAGAAGGATGGTTATTTAACGCCAGTGCTGATCGGGAACCCGGATCAGGTGAAGGCTGCCGCTGCAAAAAGCGGCGCTGATATCAGCGGTATTGAGATTGTCGATATCGCTACTTTTCCGGAGTTTGAAAAGATGGTTTCCACAATGGTGGAGCTTCGCCATGGCAAGATGGACGAGGCGACCTGCCGCGCAAACCTGCAAAAATCCAACTACTTCGGCACCATGTATGTCAAAATGGGCTATGCCGACGCGCTGCTCGGCGGTGCCACCTACTCAACGGCAGACACCGTTCGTCCGGCTCTGCAACTTGTCAAATGCAAGCCCGGCCACAAGATCGTGACCAGCTGCTTCTTACTCGTCCGTCCCGCAAAGGACGGCGGCGAAGAGATGTACGCAATCGGCGACTGCGCAATCAACATTGATCCGACCGACGATGAGCTCGTGGAGATTGCCCAGGGCACAGCAGAGACCGCGCGTACCTTTGGCATGGAGCCACGCGTTGCGATGCTTTCCTACAGTTCAAAGGGTTCCGGCAAGGGCGACAGCGTGGACAAAGTCCGCTCCGCTACCGAAAAGCTGCTGGCCACAAACCCCGATTTTCCAGCAGACGGCGAGTTGCAGTTTGACTGTGCCTTTGTTCCGGAAGTTGCTGCGCTGAAAGCGCCCGACTCTGCGGTTGCGGGCAAGGCAAACGTCTTCATTGTCCCGGACATCAATGCCGGCAACATCGCTTACAAGATGGCACAGCGCTTCGGCGGCTTTGAGGCCATTGGTCCGATCATGGCCGGCTTGAACGCGCCGATCAATGACCTTTCCCGCGGTTGCAATGCCGAGGAAGTTTACAAGATGGCCATTATCACGGCAGCTTTGAAGTAATCGCAAATTCTTACATATAATAAGGCACGCCTGTCGGATGATTGTCCGGCGGACGTGCCTTTTTGTGATAACGGTTTTTCTTTGACGCAGAAACGAAATGTAGCTTTTGGGTTATTTAAGCGCGCTTCTGCACCGCGTCGCGAATCGCCTTATAAATCTGAATAATAATTGTCGGCGTGACAGCCAGCAACGCGATTTGTCCGATATGATCGATGCCGAGCGGGAACACGAGGAACAGGCCTTCTAAGCCGGGCAGGAACAATACCAGCGCCAACAGCAGGACGCCCAAAAAGAAAGCGCCGACAGAATACCAGTTGGTCTGAAAACCGAGACGGAAGATGCCGTCCTTCGCGCGGCAGTTGAAGCCATGGAACAGGCGTGCCAGTGTCAAAGTGGCAAAGGCCATCGTAGCAGCAGCCATCGCATTTTGATCCGCGCCATAGCCAAGATAATAGGCCATCATGACCACCACTGCGATCAAAGCGCCCTGAAGCAGGATCTGTCCCCATAGACTGCCCGTCAGAATACTTTCGTGGGGATTGCGCGGCTTCTGGTCGAGCAAGCCGCGGCGGGCGGGCTCCATGCCGATGGCTAAAGCGGGCAGGCTGTCTGTCAGCAAGTTGATAAACAGAAGGTGAACCGGTTCAAAGGGCTTTGGCAGCATCATTAAGGAAGCAAACACAACGCACAAAATGGCAGCCATATTGCCAGAAAGCAAAAACTTAATGGCGTTCTGGATATTGTTATAAACGCTGCGGCCATTGACAACTGCCTTGACGATGGTTGCGAAGTTGTCGTCCGCCAAGATCATGGAAGCAGCGTCCTTGCTGACCTCTGTACCCGTGATGCCCATCGCGACACCGATGTCTGCCTTTTTCAAAGCCGGCGCATCGTTGACGCCATCGCCTGTCATGGAAACAATGGCCCCACGGCGCTGCCAAGCTGTCACTATGCGAATCTTGTGTTCCGGCGACACGCGAGCGTAGACCGAAACATGCGGCAACTTTTCGTCGAGCTCATTGTCCGAGAGCGCATCTAGTTCATTGCCGTCAAGGGCGATGTCACCCTCTTCAAAAATTCCAATGCGTTTTGCGATTGCGGTTGCTGTGATTTTGTGGTCGCCGGTGATCATCACGGTGCGAATGCCCGCACGCTTTGCATCCGCTACAGCCTGGATGGATTCCTCACGCGGCGGATCGATCATAGCGACCAGACCGACAAAGGTGAAATCCTGTTCGTCATCCAGCGTCAGCTCCCGAACCTCCGGAAGCTTACGGAACGCAAAAGCCAGCACACGCAGGCCCTCTTCTGAAAACTGTTGGTTGACGCGCAGGATCTCTTTTTTGCGTTCCGGGGTCAGCGGGACGTCGCCCGCCTGCGTCATTTCCCTGGTTGTGCGGTCAAGCAGCACATCAATGGCTCCCTTTGTCAGGAGCATGGGCGTCCCATCAATCATATGCAGTGTGCTCATCAACTTGCGGTCCGAGTCAAAGGCCAGCTCACCCAAGCGCGGGTGCTGTTTGCGATAAATGGTTTCTTCCACGCCAAGGGCGTCGCCGATTCGCACCAGCGCCACCTCGGTGGGGTCGCCGATGGATACATCTTCCTCTTCGTTGGTCGTGGCGTCGCTTGCCAGAAGCCCGATCTTTACCAGCATGTGCTGCGGATCATTGGCCAAATCCGGCGTAGCGCCCTCGATTATCCGCCCGTCCGCGTACATCTTCTGCACTAGCATGCGGTTCTGCGTCAGAGTACCTGTCTTATCCGAGCAAATGACCGAGACAGAGCCCAGGGTCTCAACCGCCTTGAGGTCCTTAATAATGGCATGCTGCTTGGCCATTTTCTGGGTGCCCATGGCCTGCACAATCGTCACGATGGAAGACAGCGCCTCCGGGATCGCCGCCACGGCCAACGCAACGGCAAACATCAGCGAATCGAGCAGCGGCATCCCATTGCGCAGGATGGACAGCAGGAACACCACGACACAGATAATCATGATCACCGTGGCCAGTTTCTTGCTGAAATCGTCCAGGCTGCGCTGCAACGGCGTGCGGCGCTGCTGGGTGTCGTTCATCAGCGCGGCAATGTGACCCAGTTCCGTCTGCATGCCGGTGCCCGTGACCAGCACCGTCGCGCGGCCATAGGTGACAAGAGAGCCCGAAAAAACCATATTTTTCCGGTCGCCCAACGCTACCTGGCTGCTTTCCAGGGTGTCGGCTGTCTTTTCCACATCCACGCTTTCACCGGTCAAAGAGCTTTCGTTTACCTTTAAAGAGTAATTTTTCAGGATACGGCCATCGGCAACAACCATGTCGCCAGCCTCCAGCAAGATGATGTCGCCGGGCACAATCTGCTCCGAGGGCAGTTCAATGCGTGCTCCATCCCGCAAGACCTTGGCGGTTGGCGAGGACATTGCTTTCAAACTTTCCAGTGACTTTTCCGCTTTGACATACTGTACGGTTCCCAAGATCGCGTTCAAGATCAACACCACAAAAATGACGATCGCGCTCTCCCTCTGCCCGGAAACCAGCGAGATAATTGCCGCAACAATCAGGATGACCACCAGAAGGTCCTTGAATTGCTCCAGAAAAACCATCAAGATGCTTTTCTTTTTGCCTTCCGTCAGTTTGTTGGGGCCGAATTGTTCCGCACGTCTGGCAGCCTCTTCGCCTGAGAGACCGCTTGCCGTCGCCTGCTGCATCTCGAGGGCTTGCTCCGGCGTACGGTTAAAATACGTGTCTGCCATGTCGATACTCCTTTTTCAATCAAAATAGATACTTATGTTGAAACACAGCCAGCGGGCAAAGAAAAAAGACTCCCCGCGACTGTCTTTCCCGGACAGTCATCGAAAAGTCTTGTTACCATTGCGGCACGCACAGCCAGGCCCACTGGACCGAGGTGTTGACGGTGCGTCTTAAAACTACTCCCTTTTTGAAGACATTCTTATTATAGTTTACTGCGGGAAAGATGTCAATGTCCGGCAATTCTATCCATCATATTTTGACAAACATACAAATCGTTTCGCGAATACGGCGGATGGCTTCGTCGGTTTTTACAAATTTGACCGTACAAAGTCATCTGAATCATCCGTTTTTCTGTCCATTTCTATTTGGAAAATCCAAATATATCCGTCATTTTGTCCACACATCCATCGAATTATGCATTCCTTTTTTATGATTTACACAGAGATGGATTTGTATTGTCTGGTGTCTTGTCATCTGTCAAGAAGTGTGTTATACTCACTGTTAACACAATGTTAAAAACGGAGAGCAGGAGGGTTATCCTTGAAAGACAAAATTGAGCGGGTTAAACGCCTCAAGCGCGAAAAAGGCGCTGTGATCCTTGCCCACTATTATGTAGAGGATGCAGTACAGGAAGTTGCTGACTATGTGGGAGATTCTTTTTTTCTCAGCCAGATCGCCACAAAAGTAGAGGCGCAGACCATCGTCCTGTGCGGCGTTCGTTTTATGGGTGAAAGCGCCAAAATTCTAAACCCTGGCAAAACCGTCCTGCTGCCGGACGCGCAGGCCGACTGCCCGATGGCCCACATGGCCACGCCGGAGCGTATCCGCGCCATCCGGGAAACGTATGATGATGTTGCGGTGGTTTGCTATATCAATTCCACGGCGGAGTTGAAAACGCTAGCGGATGTATGCGTTACGTCCTCCAATGCACTGAAAATCTGCAAGGCGTTGCCAAATAAATATATCTATTTTATTCCGGACCAGCATCTGGCACATTTTATCGCGGCTCAGCTGCCGGAAAAACACTTTCTCTTCAACGACGGCTATTGTCTGGTTCACAATGCAATCCGTCCTGAAGGAGTCCGTGCCGCCAAGGCGGCACACCCAAATGCCAAAGTGCTGGCTCACCCGGAATGCTCCGCTTCTGTCACGGCACTGGCAGACTATGTGGGCAGCACCTCCGGGATTATTTCTTTTGCCGAAAAAGATGACGCAAAGAGCTATATTGTCTGCACAGAAAAGGGCGTCTTCTACGAATTACGCAACCGCTGCCCGGACAAGCAGTTCTTCCCCGCCCAGGGCTGCACACAGTGCTGCGTGAATATGAAGAAGGTAACGCTCGACAAGGTCATTTCCGCTCTGGAGACCGGCGCGCCAGCTGTGGAGTTGGACCCTGATTTTGCCAAAGCGGCCTACTCTCCGCTGCAAAAAATGCTGGAGCTTTCCCAATAAAGTCTTTCCACTGGATTTCGGCGTGGACCGAAATATTTGACAAGGGGATGTGCAGAATGGAACATCAATATGACGTATTGATCGCAGGCACCGGTGTATCCGGCCTTTTTCTGGCCATGCACCTGCCTGCCAACACACAGGTGCTGATGATTACCAAAGCTAATAATCTGGAGGACAGCGACTCCTTCCTCGCGCAGGGCGGCATCTGTATGCTCAAAAATGAAAGCGATTATGAAAGCTACTTTGAGGACACGATGCGGGCGGGGCACTACGAGAACGATCCCGCTTCTGTCGAAGTGATGATCCGCTCTTCTCAGGCAATCATCCGCGAGTTGGTCGCCTGTGGCGTGGATTTTGCCCGCGAAGCGGACGGCACGTTCAACTTTACGCGCGAAGGCGCGCACTCGACGCCGCGCATTTTGCACCATGAGGACTGCACCGGCAAGGAAATTACACAGAAACTTTTGGCCAAGGTGCGGCGGCTTCCCAATGTGACGATTTGCACACAGACGACGTTGATTGACCTATTGTGCGTGGATAACCGCTGCTGCGGGGGGATTGTGCAGGGGCCGGACGGCGCGATACAGCCTATTTTGGCGCGCGACGTCGTGATGGCGACCGGCGGCGTGGGCGGTGTTTACCACAACTCCACCAATTTTCCGCATCTGACTGGAGACGGCGTCGCACTCGCCCTACGGCACGGGGTTGCCGTGCAAAACGTCGATTATGTCCAGATTCATCCCACGACCTTGTACTCCCAAAAGCCGGGCCGCCGATTCCTGATCTCGGAATCCGTTCGCGGTGAAGGCGCAGTACTCCTGGATAAAAACGGAAAACGATTTGTGGATGAACTGCTGCCACGCGACCTGCTGTCGCAGGCCATCCGCCGGCAAATGCAAAAAGAGGGTACCGAGCACGTCTGGCTTTCCATGCAGACAATCAAAGGCTGCGATGTACGCAAGCGCTTTCCAACGATCTGCGCGCGCTGCGCGGAAGAGGGAATTGACATCACGAAGGATTGGATTCCCGTCGTGCCGGCACAGCATTATTTCATGGGCGGCGTGAAGGTCAACCTCGACAGCCGCACCAGCATGCCGCACCTTTATGCCGTCGGGGAGACGGCCTGCAACGGTGTCCACGGCGCAAACCGGCTGGCGAGCAATTCCCTGCTGGAAAGCCTTGTTTTTGCAAAGCGCGCGGCAAAGGCGATTGCCGCTCAAAAAGAGGGAACCGCTCCTTCCCCTGCTCCCTATGATCCGGCAGCCTATGCGAATATAGACGCTTGGAAGGCTGAGAATATTCGCATCGTACGCGGGGAAATTGATCGTGAGAAACAGCAAAGGAGAGCCACTTCATGAACCCAGTTACCACCATCCTCAACTGCGATCCACTGCTGCTGCAGGCTTTGCGGGAGGATATCACCAGCGAAGACGTAACCACAAACGCCGTCATGCCGCATGCCCAGCGCGGCAGCGCGGATCTTTTGTGCAAACAGGACGGCGTTCTGGCCGGCATTGATGTGTTTACGCGCGTCTTTCAGCTTTTGGACCCAGATGTGACCGTCGAGAAACATCACGAAGACGGAGATCGCATCCGCAGTGGCGAATGCCTCGCTGTTGTAACGGGCGACATCCGCGCACTGCTTTCCGGCGAACGCACGGCGCTGAACTATTTGCAGCGCATGAGCGGCATTGCGACCTATACCCGCTCGGTGGTCGACCTGATGGGCAACACCAAGACAAAACTGCTGGATACCCGTAAAACCACCCCAAACATGCGCATCTTTGAAAAATATGCGGTCCGCGTGGGCGGCGGCTACAACCACCGCTTCAATCTCTCGGACGGTGTGCTCATCAAAGACAACCACATCGGTGCTGCCGGTGGCGTCCGCCAGGCAATCGAAGCGGCGCGCGCCTATGCACCCTTTGTCCGCAAAATCGAAGTAGAGGTTGAAAACCTCGATATGCTGCGAGAAGCCCTGGATGCAGGCGCAGACATCATTATGCTGGACAATATGACGCACGACCAAATGAAAGAGGCAGTTTCGATCGTCGCCGGACGCGCGGAGACAGAATGCTCCGGCAATGTGACGCGGGAGAACATTTCCGCTCTTCTGGATACCGGTGTTGACTATATTTCCAGCGGAGCACTGACGCATTCCGCGCCAATCCTGGATGTATCGCTGAAGCACCTGCATGCCATTTAAAAACACGCAAAAAGGAGGCAACGGCATGACCGGAGAGAAGCGCAGGGAACAGATTTTGAGTGCGATTCAGCAGGCGCCAGGGCCAGTACCAGGCGCTGCGCTGGCGCAGGCCTGTCATGTAAGCCGACAGGTGATTGTGCAGGATATTGCGCTGCTGCGCGCTGCCCGGTATCCCATTCTTTCCACCACACGTGGTTATGTCCTGCAAAGCCGCCGTTTTTCGCGCGTATTCCGAATTCTGCCTCCCGCTGACGGGCTCAAGCCCATTTTCTTTACCATAGTGGACAATGGAGGCCGTGTGCGCAATTTGTTTCAGCCCGGCACCAACGGCAGCCGGCTTGAGTTGCACCTAAATCTGCACGCGCGCAGCGGGGTTCAGGCCTTCTTACAGGAAACGACGAAGCCAGAAGGGAAGCTGCTGCGCATCCTTGTTTCACAGCCGCACTGCCAGACTGTCGAAGCCGATAGCAAGGCGGCCTTGGACCGTATCGAAGACGCTCTATCTGCCAAGGGATATTTGGCCTAGCCATCCCCACAGAAATAGACAAAAGCACGGGATTTTCCGTGCTTTTTTATTTGAATTGTGGTAAAATAAAAAATGGAATTCAGTCCAAGACGTAAAAAGGAGAAATGCTATGAAACGCAAGCCTTCGCGATATGACCCCTCGATGGATGAAACGCGCGCCGTCCCTCAGAATCCGGATGATACATATGACGACGGATACGGCGGATATGATGACGTGCCGGCGGATGAACCAAACTACGAGTATCCAGAAGAGGAAAATGAACCAGACGACCGCTATTATCCGGACAATCGGAGCCAGGCCTATTACCGTGAGCCCCGGCGTGGGGCTTCTCCTAAACTTCTGATTGCCATCGCGGTTGCAGTGGTTGTTCTCATCCTGGTGATTGTTCTGGTCGCGCGTGGATGCGGGACCGGAACGCCGTCCGCTTCCAGCGCTGTCTCAATGGGGCCGGTTTCCGCCACATCGTCACAGTCTACTTCTGAGGACCAGACGCCTGATGAAACAGAAGCGGAAACAGAAGACAACAATACGCCTGCGCAACAGCCAGAGGACAATACGCCCGCAAGCCAGCCGGATCGCGAATCCACTTCCTCTGCCGCGCCACAGCCGGAGAGCAGTGAAGCACCCGCTAAAGAATCGGAGCCAGCGTCCTCCAGCCAGGAACCAGAGTCTCAGGAGCCGGAAAGCACCGCTCCTGAGGAAAGCCAGGAAGCGCCTGCACAAAGCGAAACCCCCGCTTCGCAAGCGCCGGAACCGCCAACTGATCAATCTGCTGTCCAGGAATAGTAAAATATAGCCAGCCGCATCTCTTTCAAAAAGACGCGGTTGGCTTTTTACTTTTTTCGATTTTCCGTATTGCATAGCGCCGCTCGATCGAGCAGCTCAAATGAAAAACATATAATTACCTGCTGCCTGCGCCGCTTCCTCCACCAGCATGCTCAGGTGAATGCCGGACAGCGCTTTTTCAATCGACTCCTGCAGGCGCTGCGCAACGACTTCCAGGGCGGATTCGATCTCCGGAGCCTGCCCCTTCGGCAGGGTCCGCCCCGGCTGTTCAAAAAGGGAGGTTTCCGTGGCACGCAAGATGTCCAATGCGGTAATCTGCTCCGGTGGATAGGCCAGACGATACCCGCCCTGCGCCCCTTTTGTGGAAAGCAGCAGCCCGGATTTTTTGAGTGGCGCCACAACCTGCTCCAGATAGACCCGCGAGATACCCAGCTTTTCCGAAAGCTGCGTCACATTTACAAGATTATCCGCTCCGGACTGTGCCATTCGCAGCAGAACTGCCAACGCATATCGTCCTTTTGCCGAAATCCGCATTGCTTCATCTCCTAGGATGAGATTGCCGATTGCATATAGGTTTTATATGACTTATTTTCATCTTACGATATCTCATCTGATTTGTCAATCTTTACAGTTGTGCGTTTTGCGTACCTCCGCACACTGCGGCGGACGATGCAAAGCAGCCCGCCGGCCATCAGCAGCGGGAACGCAGCGCCGGCCAACAGCCCGCCCTGCATTCCGTCGCCGGAAAGGCCCGCCAGCGTGCCGACCAACCATGGCCCTAACGTACAGCCAATGTCGCCGCAGACAGCCATCATGCCAAACATCGAAGTGCCGCCACGCGGAAAGGCACGCGCGGAAAGGCTATAAAGTCCCGGCCACATCAAGGACACCGAAAGGCCGCACATAGCGCAGCTTAACAACGCGAGCAGCGGGGTATGCGTCAGTGCTGTCACCAAATAGCACGCTGTGCACATGGAAGCGGAAAGCAAAAGCGCACGCCGCAGGTCAAACCGCTTGCCGTAAATGCCATAAAGCATCCGCCCCATCCCCTGCAAGGCAGCGAACAGGCAGGGGCCGAACAGATCGCCCCAGACTTTTTCCATGCCAAGGCTCCGCTCTGCAAACAAAGATGACCACTGACTCATTGTCAACTCTGCTGCACCGGCGCAAAGCATCAGCACCAGGCACAGCCAAAACAGCCGAGAGCGAAGCATCGTGTGGATGGGTGTCTTTTGTTCTGGCGGCAGCGGCGGCGGTAAAGGGACCTTGGCCAGATAAAACAGATTCATCAGCGGCACCAGCGCCCAAAACAGCGGCAATAAAAACCAATGCGCACTGCCAAACACATATAATGCCAGCGTAGTGCCCAACACCACCGCTACCTGTCCCCAGCAGCAGAACGAATGCAACAGCGCCATGGATGCCGCCTTGCCGCCCGGCGGCGCGGCTTCTCCAACCGGCAGTCCGTCAAGAATCGGACTGACAAGATCTTCGATCAAGCCGCTGCCCATCGCGCTACAAACCATCGCGATGCACAGACCGGGAAACGGCGCCATCACTTGTGGAAGCACACCCATGCCGATCAAGCCGGTTGCTGCGAGCAAGTGTGCCGCCAAGGCACAGCGCCGGATTCCGATACGATCTACACACCAGACTGAGAAGAAGTCCATGCAAACCTGTGTGCCAAAATTCAGCACGATGAGCTGACTGAGTTGTCCGAAAGAAACGGCGTATTGATCTTGAAAGACCGTAAACAGCAGCGGAGCGAGGTTATTGACAATTCCCTGCGTCAAATATCCAAAGTGGCAGCTCCGGCGCGTATGCCGGTACGTACACAACATAAAGCCACATCCCTCCCGCAATACACGTTATCCCAGTGTATGCGTTTTGGGAAATTCTGCTACGCAACAGAAAAGGGCGGTGACTTTGTTTGTCACAAAAGCCGCCGCCTCTTTATTTTGTTCAACAGATGGAAACCCTTTTTCACAAATTTCCCGCACGATCTCGGCATATATGGCCTTTCAAATTCATTCCGTTGCCATCCGATACATCGCTTCCAGACAGATTTGCGCATGCTCCATGAAACGGGCAATGTCGATGCTTTCATTTGCATTGTGCAGGCCGCGATCCGGTTCATCCGGGAAAATGGGGCCAAAGGCGACGCCGCGGCCTTGCATTTCACGCGCATAGGTGCCGCCGCCGCTGGAAAAAGTCTCTGCCTTTTTTCCGGTGACGCTTTGATAGGCATCCTGCAGCAGACGCATCAGCGGCTGGTCGTCCGGCATATACAGTGGCTTATTGTCGAGCAAGCATTCGCAATGCACCTGATACGGCAACGCCGCATGCTGGACCGCAGCATAGATGGCCTGACCGTTTGCCGTGACCGGATATCGAATATCCAACGAGGCACTGGGCACACCGTCGTTGATGCGGACAATGCCGAGGTTCACGGTTAGAGGGCCGGAAGGCTCGTCGCTCTGGCGGATTCCAAGCCCTGCACCAGTCGTATCCAAGCCGATGTGTTCGGACAGGAACATCAGAAGGCCACCCAACTCTTCCTTTGTAAACACCTTTGTCAACAGACGAATCAACCGTGCAGCGGCATTTTTGCCCTCTTGCGGCATCATGGCATGGGCCGCAACGCCCGCACTTGCAATGCAGATGCCGTTTTGAGTATCGGTAAAGCTGAATTCGCCGCACACCGGCGCCATCGCCCGCAAAGCTGCCGCTTGTCCCGGTGTGCAGTCCAGCACTGCCTGTGCCTTTGCGGGCACTGCGTTGACCACGGTCCCCGCCTGGAAACTACGCAGTGAACGGCCCTCCACACCGCCTGTCAGTTTCAGACGCAGGATGCCCTTTTCGCGGTTGCAGATGCCATAACTCGCATCCGGCGTAAACCCGAAATCCGGCAGCGACTCGCTCTCGTAATATTTTTTAATATCATCGCTGGCGATTTCCTCGCCACCACCAAAAATGACGCGAAGTTTACGCTTCGTCGGAACGCCAGCGTCCTGAAGCGCCTTCAGACAATAAAGCGCCACCACAGCGGCACCCTTGTCGTCCGCTGTGCCGCGTCCATAAAGAAGGCCGTTTCTTTCTACTGCCTGAAATGGCTCTGTTACCCAGCCGTCACCTGCCGGCACGACATCCACATGACAGAGCACATCGGCAAAGCCAGCGCCAGTTCCATAGGCTGCATGCCCGGCATAATTGCCGACATTATGGGTCTCCAACCCCAACTCCTGGGCCATTTTCAGGATTTCCGCCAGTGCGCGGGCACTCTCTTCGCCAAAGGGTTTGCCCGGCAGCGCCGGGGCTGCGACCGACGGAATCGCCACCATTCTCTTGATTCCCGCCAGAATATCCGACTGGTAGGCTTTGATTCGATTGCCGAATTTCATAAAAATCCGCTCCTTTTTTGAAACCCCTGCTGTAGTGGCAGGGGAATTTCTGTCATGAAAGAAAGGCTCGCCGGCATGCGGCGTGCTTTTTTAATTTTAGTATAGCACAAACTGCCGCAAAGCGGAATGCCGGCCATGAATTTTTCGATCGTTTTTTGCCCGGAGGACTTGTTTTTTCATTAAAAATCGTATATAATAGATATCTGTATCCGATCTGTGCGGCAAACGGCCTGTGAGCCGTTTGCGGCTTCTGGAGCAAGGCAGAAGGCGTGCGGCGGGATATGCAGACGGGCGGGCTCTGTGCGGCGGGGCGCCGTGAACCATGTCAGGCGGGGAACCGAGCAGCATTAAGCGGAGTGGCCCTGTGCGATGCAGGTTGGTCTGTCCGTCTGTATATCCCACTGCATGAAACCGCGTAGTGCGGGCTGCCTTGCTTTTTCTTATGTTTGGGGAAAGGAGGGTTCCTCTTTGTATCAAGTCCTTTACCGCAAATGGCGTCCGCAGGTCTTTTCGGATGTTGTAGGACAGCCCCAGGTGACCCAAACACTCAAAAATGAATTGAAGGCCGGCCGGATCGCGCACGCCTACCTATTCACAGGCAGCCGCGGGACTGGCAAAACCACGTGTGCCAAAATCCTGGCGCGCGCGGTCAATTGCCTTTCTCCCAAGGATGGAGACCCCTGTGGCGAATGTGAAATCTGCCGCGGCATCCAGGACGGCAGCATCCTGGACATCGTCGAAATTGACGCTGCCAGCAACAACGGCGTGGATAGTATTCGTGCGCTGCGCGAAGAAGTCAACTTCACGCCGGCTGCCGCGAAGTATCGTGTTTATATCATCGATGAGGTGCACATGCTGTCGATCGGCGCCTTTAATGCGCTCCTGAAAACATTGGAAGAGCCGCCGCCGCACGTCATCTTTATTTTGGCGACAACAGAAGTGCACAAACTGCCTGCCACAATTCTATCGCGGTGCCAGCGATTCGATTTCCGGCGCATCCCGCCGGAGGACATTGCTGCACGCCTGACCTATGTGACAGAGCAGGAAGGCGGCACCATCGAATCCGAGGCTGCGATGCTCCTGGCCCGCCTTGCAGACGGTGCCATGCGTGATGCGCTCTCCCTGCTGGATCAGTGTCTCGGCCGCAGTAATCAGGTGACGGTAGCCGTTGTCAACGAGGCGGCCGGGCTCGGCAGCCGTGGCCACCATGCAGCA
>USIA01000013.1 GCA_900554535.1 uncultured Oscillospiraceae bacterium
GCAAGGATACCGGCCTGGATGCCCTGGAGTGGGCGCAGAAAGCCGTTGGTCTGGGGGCAGGGGAGATCCTCTTGACCAGTATGGACGAGGATGGCGTCAAGCAGGGCTACGACCTGGCGCTGACCGCGGCGGTCAGCGAGCGCGTGAATGTGCCCGTCATCGCTTCTGGCGGCGCGGGCAAGCTGGAGCACTTTTATGATGCCTTTATCAAAGGGAAAGCCGATGCCGTGTTGGCCGCATCCCTGTTCCATTTTGGCGAGATTACGATTCCGCAGCTAAAGGAATACCTCGCCGGCCGTGGCATACCGGTACGGCGGGCGGCCGCGCAGTAATTTCCCCCACGCGGCAGGCACCCAATGCGTTCGGCACTTGGAGAGCGCCTCGCAGTTGGAAACAGGCGTGCGAATTCCGAGTTTGCCCTGTCTGATTGTCAGCGGGACGCTTTAATCCTCCTCCAGTCCAGTGAATTGCATGGCGTAATATTTGGCGTATAGGCCACCCTGGGCCAGCAGTTCCTTGTGTGTGCCGCGCTCCCGGATGCCGCTTGTGTCCAGCACAAGAATTTCATCGGCATTGCGCACGGTCGAGAGCCGGTGCGCGATGGTGATTGTCGTTCGTCCGTGCGCCAGCGCATCCAGGCTTTGCTGGATATACCGTTCGCTTTCGTTGTCCAGAGCACTGGTCGCTTCGTCCAGAATCAGGATGGGCGGATCTTTCAGGAATACACGGGCAATGGCGATGCGTTGCTTTTGGCCTCCGGAAAGGCGCGCACCGCGCTCCCCGACAAAGGTTTCGTAGCCATCCGGCAGGCTCATGACAAAGTCGTGAATATTGGCCCGCTTGGCAGCCGCGACAATTTCCGCATCTGTAGCGCCCGGCTTGCCGTAAGCGATGTTATCGCGCACAGTGCCCTCGAACAGGTAAACGTCCTGCTGGACAATGCCAATGGCGTTGCGCAGGCTCTGCTGCGTCAGCGTGCGTACGTCTTGTCCGTCCACGCAGACACTGCCGCTGTCCACATCGTAAAAGCGGGGAAGCAGGGAGCACAGCGTGGTTTTGCCGCCGCCGGAGGGGCCGACCAACGCTACCGAGCGGCCGGCCGGGATATGGATGTCCACATCTTCCAGCACATTGCCCTCTTTTTTGTCGTAGCAGAAAGTCACATGGTTGTAGTCGATGTTCCCCTTTACGTTCTGCAAAGCCTTGGCATCTGGTGCATCCAGGATGTCGGGCGTTGTCTCAATGATTTCTTCAAAGCGGCGAAATCCGGAGATGCCTTTTTGCAGCATCTCAGTGAACTCAATGAGCACCTCGATGGGGTTGATGAAGATGTTGATATACAGTGCATAGATTGCGAGGTCCGCGGCTTGTAGGGTGCCCTTTGCGATAAAGAATCCGCCTGCCACGAGTACAGCCAGAAACATCATGCCTTCAAAGAAGTTGTTGCCCGCGTGGAAAGCGCCCATGCGGTGGTAGTTGTTTTCTTTCGAGATCAGGAACTGCTCGTTGCTGCGGCCGAATTTTTGCCGTTCAATCTCTTCGTTGGCAAAGGACTTCACCACGCGGATGCCTGCCAGACTGTCCTGCAAGCTCGCGTTGACGCCGGCAATTTTGATGCGGTTGTCCATAAATGTGCGCTGCATCTTTTTGTTCTGATAAATGCTGAAAAACAGCATCACCAGAACGATCACCAACAGGATCAACGTCAGCGGGACATTGACCATCATCAGCAGGACAAAGGAACCAATCAGCTTTACTAGGGAAATAAAGATGTTCTCGGGTCCGTGGTGGGCAAATTCCGAAATGTCAAACAGGTCCGACACCAGCCGGCTCATCATGGTGCCGGTGTTGTGGTTGTCATAATAGGAAAAAGAAAGCCGTTCATATTGATCGAACAGTTCCTGGCGCATCCGGCTTTCGATTTTCGCGCCCATGATATGTCCTTGTGCCGTAATGTAATACCGGCAAATGGTGCGGATGATATACATGCCCAGCAGGGCCAGCGCCATTGGCAGCAGGCTGCGCAGAATGACGCTCGCCTGTTGTGTAAACAGGGATTGGTTAAGAATATTGAGAATTTGCGGAAATGCCAGATCAACGGCACTGACCAGAAAGGCACAGAGCAGATCCATAAAAAAGACGCCCTTGTGCGGTTTATAGTACGAAATGAATTTTTTGACCAGATGCATGGAAATCCTTCCTTTCTCACAGGCTTTTAGTTTATCATAAAGTTCCTGGTTTGAAAAGCATGGATCTTTCGTCTGGAAAAAATCGGCCAGTTGTGCTATGATACAAGGAATAAAAACGGAAATATCAGGAGGAAAAGGATCATGGATCAAAAAAAGATTCTGGCGGCTGTAGACCACACGCTGCTGACCCAGACCGCAACCTGGGACGAGATCAAGACGATCTGCGATGACGCCATTCATTACGGCACGGCTTCCGTCTGCATTCCGGCGTGTTTTGTGCGTCAGGCGAAGGCGTATGTGGGGGACCGGATGCCCATCTGTACCGTTATTGGTTTTCCGAACGGCTATACGACCACAGCGGCCAAGGTGTTCGAGACACAGGACGCCTTGTTCAACGGCGCGGACGAGATCGACATGGTTATCAACATCGGCGCGGTGAAGGCCGGACTTTATGATAAGGTGCGTGCAGAAATTCAGGCTGTCAAAGCCGCCTGTGGCGCGCATATCTTGAAGGTAATTGTGGAAACTTGCCTGCTAAATGAGGTGGAAAAAGTCCGCATGTGCGAAATTGTCACCGAGGCTGGCGCAGATTTCATTAAGACGTCGACCGGTTTTTCAACTGCGGGGGCGACCTTTGAGGATGTCGCGCTGTTTAAGGCGCACGTGGGTCCTAATGTCCGCATCAAAGCGGCGGGCGGCATCGCGAGCCTTGCGGATGCGGCAAAGTTCCTGGAGCTTGGCGCATCGCGTCTGGGCACGAGCCGCATTGTGAAGCTGATTAAAAATGAGGAGGCATCCGGATATTAAAAATTCGCTCATGCTGGCGGTACGCCTAATTTGGCATGAAAACGCAGGCGGCAAAGCGTGGCAAAATTCAAAACAAAAATCATGCTGAAATCTTGCAAAAACCCCTTGACAAAATCTGCGCTGTGTGCAATAATAATATGCGTTGCTCCACTGCACACCATATGGGCCTGTAGCTCAGCTGGGAGAGCGTTCGGTTCGCATCCGAGAGGTCAAGGGTTCAAATCCCTCCAGGTCCACCAAAAATGCTGCAATTTTGATACAAAATGGGTATCAAAATTGCAGCATTTTTTTAATTCTTATCAAGAACAGTTAAAAATCAAAAAAACATTTGAACTCCTTTAGAATTTGGAATATGTATTGCTTTTGTCCGCACAATTGTGTATAGTGGAGAAGAAAAGGAATACACTGATCCTGAAAGGAGTCTTCGATATGGCAAAGTCGGCAAATTTGTACGCGCGCATCGAGCCGGAAGTAAAGGAGCAGGCGGAAGCCATCCTGAACGCCCTGGGCATCTCGGCTTCCAATGCCATCACTATGTTCTATAAGCAGGTCATCCTGCAGCGGGGCCTGCCCTTCGAGGTGAAACTGCCGGAGCATCCTCTGGACATCAGCCGCATGACAGCCGAGCAGCTTGACGCTGAACTGGAAAAGGGCTATGCCCAGATCAAAGCCGGTCAAACCATCTCGGCAAAACAGGCATTCGACGAACTCCGGAGAGAGCTGGACGTATGCGCTACGAGGTGACTTTGACCCCGGAAGCAAAACGTGACCTGCGGGAGATTTACCGCTATACTGCGGTGGACTTGCAGTCGCAACAGAACGCAAACGGTCAGCTGGATCAGCTGGAGGAGAACATCCTCAAGCTGGATGGGATGCCGGAGCGGTTTCGGGTCTACGACCGGGAGCCTTGGCGCAGCCGGAATATGCGAGTGATGCCGGTGGACAATTACTTGCTGTTCTATGTTCCAGACAACCAGGAAAAACCATCACGGTGATCCGTGTCCTATACGGCGCACGGGATATGGACGCCGAGTTTGGAAAGCTGGAAAGTAACTGCCGCAATCTGAAGGAGTAAATATGGAGCTTGTGCCAATTAATTTGTCAAAGTGGTCACGCAAATGGTACTTTGACCACTATCTCAAGGATGTACCATGCACATACAGCATGACTGTCAAATTGGATATCACAAGCATCAAAGGTCAAAACCGCAAATTATTTCTCACCATGCTGTATTATCTCACTGTTTTTGTAAATCGTCATACGGAATTCCGAACCGCATTCCGTCAAAACGGCGAACTAGGTATATACGGTCATATATGGTTCCCTGTTATACCGTGTTCCATAGAACGACAGAATCATTTTCAAATATTTGGACGGCGTTTTCCGATGATTATGCGATATTCCTTCAAAACTATGAGGAAGACATTGAGAAGTACGGAAACGTGAAGTCGTTTATGGCGTAACCGGGGCTGCCGGCGAACAGTTTACTGTTTGGATGATGCCTTGGTCAACTTTCGACGGCTTTAATCTAAACACCGTAGATTATAGGCATCTTCTCCCAATTTTTACGATTGGAAAATACTACGAAGAAAATGGAAGATTTCATATCCTGCTTGCTGTGCAGGTGCATCATGCCGTTTGCGATGGTTACCACACTTGCCGCTTCATCAATGAGTTGCAGAAACTCATCAATAGATAAACAAAACTGGATTTCCATGACTATGAAATACCCGAAGAATATAAAGGGTATCCTCCGTATATCGCTCATCCTCATTATTAGACTATCAAAACAGATGCGAGCAATGAATGAACCCCTAACGCCAAAGGGGTTCCACAATTAGGGCCATTTGCCAAGATTAGAAAGTAGCTTCTTTGAGAAAGAAAGCTTTCTTTTTATACTGGCCGGGCACTGTAAAATGCGGATGCTAAGACAGCATTTTTGAAATTGAAAAACCGCACGGACAGCCTTCTTCGGGATGATCCGTGCGGTTTTTCGATGCCAGACATATTCAGGGATACACGTTCTGCTGCTAGATCTTGAATTCCGAGGGTTTTGCCTTCGCGGGGTCAAAGTTTTGGCCGCCCGGATGGGATAGATCAAAATAAATTCTCGCGTTTTTCGTCGTGCCCCAATCCTCCTGAGACCCGGAATCTTGAATCCGGTTAAAGGCTTCTCGGAACATCGTGTTGTGGGCCTCTTCCCGGTTGAGCAGAAAGTCGATGGTCTCCCGAACGCCCTTGTCATCAATTTGGCGGTAAAGATTTTGATAGACCACTTTGGCGCGCTGTTCAGCCGCGATATCAGAAAGAATATCCGCTGCGGCGTCGCCTGTTTCATTGACATAGGCGGCGGGCCCGAGGTATCCGCAGGGCACGACGAAAGTGTTCCGGGGGTTAGCCGCTGGCGTTCGCCAGCATCGGCGTCAATCCAGTCAACACATGCGCCTCCACATTGCCGACGGTAGCGTCCTTGGCATCCAGGTGGTGTCCGTTGAGCATATTGACCGTGCCCGCGACCATTTCCAGGTGGCAAAGTTCCTCAGCTGCAACGTCCAGAAAGAGGTCCTTAATTTCCGGGTCCTGAATGCGCATACTTTGAGCGAGGTATTGCATTGCACTTTTTAGCTCGCCCTGCGGACCACCCAGCTGTTCCTGGAGTAGGGCAGCATAGTTGGGATTCGGATGGTCCACTTTGATCGGATGCAAATACGTTTTTTCGTGTTTAAACATATGCGTCCCTCCTTTGCCCGTATTTTTTCCGGATTTAGAAGTCCTATACAGGGCATAGGGGAGACGGAATAAAACCGTGGTGCTTTTTGGCATTTCAGAATACCCGGCTTTTGGCGGCCTATCCAATTTCCATCACAAGTGATGTGTCAGAAGCAGAGCTCAGCCTGTTTATAGACCCCCAGGACGAAGAACGATATCTGAATATCTGTAGAGGAGACCTTAGATATTTGATTATGCGTCGTTAGCTATGCGTGTCAAAATTCAAATTCCACTGTGGATAAAAACTCTGAAACTGCGACTTCAAAAACGACAATTCGGTCTCATTGAACGCCCTGCTACGTAGATAAACAGATGCCGTCACACCGCCTTCAAGTGAGAAGGATGCCTTTTTTGTGTAAAGCGCAGAGATCGGACTGTTCTCTAGAATGTCCTGCGCTAGTACCCCCACAACGCGGCTGTCTTCCGGTGGCGCCGGATACTGGATGGGATCGCTGACGATCACGATATCAGCGGACAAAAACTCCATCGGGAACCCGTCGCGCAAGTCGATTTCCTTGGAACGAAATAGGCTCGGAACCGATTCAAACGTATCGGGAGCGTGGACATTTTGCAAGATGGAATAGTTTAATCGGAACGATGCAGAGAGCATATAGCTTTTCGCCCCGCCTTCCTGTTCAGAAAGCGTGTTGACGTAGTCCCCCAGCGCGGTAAGTTGTGGGATGTCCGTGCGTTGCAGCGGCAAAAAGCGTTGGCTGCCGATAAATGGCGCCGAAGGGGCGCTGTGCAGCGCAGGGACATAGGCAAACAGAAAATTTAACGCCGTGCAGCAGCACACTGCAGCACTGGCAGTCCGCCGCCCGAGGACCTTCCAGTCCGAAACGCAGCCGAGCAGATGCGCCTGCATCAGCAGCAACGGCAGCAGCGTTATGTAGTAGTGATGCGGCCCCATGCTTTGCACCCGAAATAAAAGAAAAGCCGGTAAAAGGCCCGCACAAAGCATCCCCGCGGAAAATGCAAAGCGTCGCCGTTTGAAAGCAAGAACCAGATCCAGCAGGCAGATGACTACAAACAAAAGGCCAAAATACTGCAACAATAGCGTGAAATTGTGCAGCGTGTTCCCCGTCTGGTACGCCTTGTACTGCTCGGCATAAGAGGTAGAAACCACGCGAATTAAAAATTTCCAAACGCAAAGCAGAATGCCGATCATTATAGCCCCACTCAAAAGCAGGTTTTTGAAAAATGCAAGGCCTTCTTTGCGCTTGGCCTGCCGGCATGCAAGAGAGAGCAGCGCGTACAAAAGCTCCCCACACAAAAAACCTACTGCCGCATAGCAGAAGTACCGCCGCCCCAGCATTGTCGCAACCAGTGCCAAAGCTAAAACGATACACCGCTGTGGTGTAAAGCGGAACACAGCCTGCCCACTTCCCACCAAAAAGGCGATAGAGAGCGTTAAAAGTGAGAAACTATCCAGATATCCTGCTAGCGCCGGATACAGCAGCACCGGAGAGAATGCCGACAGCCCAAATAAAATGGGCAGCGGCACCTTTTTGGCGCACACCGTGCGCGCCGCCACCGCCAGCGTGAACGCTGCCGGCAGTAAAAACAGGTTAACAATCAGCAAAATATGTGTGATGTGCGCGGTCCCAAATATGCGCGTCGGCAGCGCCAGCACCAGCGGAATGAGGAGATTATAGTCGTAATTCAGGATAGAGCCATACACTTGCTTCAAAAAGTAACCCGGCTGTGTGAACAATTTCTGGGATGCCTCTACCGTCTTTTGCCAATAGTCGGCCTGGTCCCAGTAATAGATCGTGTGCTGGTTTGCCATCTCAACGGCAAAGAACACTTCAATTACCGCGACCAAAAGCAAACACCCCAAAAGCGCACGCTTGCCGCACGTACGCAGCGCCAGAAACCCGCCGGCCAGGTGCATCGAAAGTCCCCATAGCCCATACAGCGCAAAAAGGACTGTCACCCCCGCGGCACAGCCTGTAAAGAACGAAAGCCGAAGCAGATGACCTGCGCCGGTTATAAGCACGCCGGCCAGAAAGAGTAGCCCATACAACGCTGCCGGGTAGCTTGCCAAATGTTTTCGCATAGATTGCAGTTGCATCCAAATCTCCTCCCAAACGCAGGGATGACAAGCGGCTGCGAAATGATTCGCTTTTTTGGACGCCAGATCATCCGAACTTTTTGTGCCGCATTTTTATATCATATTATATCATAAGTATTTAGAAAAAGATAGATGGTGGTCAATCTATTCCCAAAATGGGGACTGTTTGATGTTGATTTCCTATATCATTATTTTTTGTCATAAGCAAAAATAAACGCGGGTATCCAATTAAGAACGATGAGCCGTATTTGCGTTATTCTGTAGAAAAAAGCAGTCAGATATCTTGTTAAAAAGATTGCGCCAAATCACTTGGCCTTTAAATGAAGGACAGCAACAGGACGTGTTATCTTTTCAGCAACGCAGAGGGCTCTATGATTCCAGAAGTTGGAAAAGCCCCGATCCAATACTTCTGACAGGGTTGCCAAGCGCCCTGAAAGCTGCCGCACCCATCTGATATACGGTAAAGGGATGCCGTTTGTTTCCCGTTTTCAAATTTTTGTTTGCTATGCTGAAAAATTTCAGGTATCGTATGATTTACAGTGTTTTTAATAACGTGTAACAGGTATGATTCGACAGTTTATGGGATAGCTGGAGCACCCGGCCGGAATCTGACCGTCCGGAAACATGACGGAATTGCAAAGCCGGTGAGAAGGCTCCAGCAACCTTCGGCGTGGACCAACGCTTTAGAGAGTTGATGGACAAGCTTTGCCCTTTGTTTACCGCCCGGCAATAAAAAATGCTTGCCAAGCGCTTGCGCCAGTGTGCCCGGCATGGTACAATGTCGAAAAAGGATGTGAAAGCATGGCATTTATAGAAGTTTACCAGAAAATGCATGAGAAAGTACTGCGGCAAGATGTCAACCGACTGAAGGGGAAAGCGCCCTTTGTTTTTCAGATTGATGTGACCGGGACGGACGCAGGATCGTTCTATGTCGCCTATCAGGATGGGCAAATCATCATGGAGCCGCAGCCGCATGACCCTTATGATGTGCGGATCATCATTTCCGACGACAATCTAAACAAGCTGCTCGACCGCAAACTCGATCCTTTCCGTGCGTTCTTGGGTGGAAAGATTCGCGTAAAAGGCAACATCGGCAAATTGATGTCTTTGAAAGATCTGTTGTAAGGCGCAAGTTGGCGCCATGGATATGTGTAAACGATAGAAGGCTGATTTTTTTATAAAAAGTCTTGCTTTTTGTGGGCATCTATGATATGATAAGATGCGTTGCAAAAAGCAGATAACCGGGTGTGGCGCAGTTGGTAGCGCGCTTGACTGGGGGTCAAGAGGCCGTGAGTTCAAGTCTCGCCACTCGGACCAAATGAAAACCGCGCAGGGAAGCGAAAATGGCTTGCCTGCGCGGTTTTTTAGTTTTTGGTGTATGTCTATGCACGCCACAAAATGA
This sequence comes from uncultured Oscillospiraceae bacterium, assembly GCA_900554535.1. GTDB lineage: Bacteria > Bacillota > Clostridia > Oscillospirales > Acutalibacteraceae > Caproicibacterium. The sequence goes on from USIA01000013.1 coordinate 9,242, forward strand.
CACGTTATGACGATTTATTGTGGACTAAGTGTGGACTAACAACGTGAAAAAATTAGTTTGCTTTTAAAAGCGCATCCAACCTGTCTCCAGCCATCTGCACCATCTGAGGTTTAAGGGACATATAAACCTCGTGAATCATCTTTGCGTTGGCGTGACCTACTAGCTGTATAGCAATTTCTTCCGGAACTTCAGCCATGCAAAGCATACAAACATATTCGTGTCGAAATTGATGTGCGCAGACATCCGCAACCCAGTCGGTTTGATGGTACGTATACTGCTTCCCGTTTCGGGTGCGTTTATATTCGCGAACAACCGGATGCGCATATCCGTGTTTCCTCCAAAAAGCTGCCCACCGCCTCGTATATTGCGATGCAGTTAGAGGCGTGTCTTTACCGCTCAGAATATAGGTTTCAGGGGGCATAAATCGCAAAGGTTCCAGTGCTTCTCTAAGCAATGAGAGAAGCGGAATCTCTCGTATACCAGATTCTGTTTTTGTGGTGGTTATGTGCGGATGGTTATGGATATGCTCTACTGATTTTTTAATATAAATTTTACTGTCTTTAAAGTCGATATCCTGCAACTGGATGGCACAGGCTTCCCCGCGGCGTTCTCCTGTACATAGATATACAACCGCGGGAAGCGCATCGGGGTCCATGTGATAATCTTTCACGACCTGCACTTGAGCTTCAGTAGGAGGGAGCCGTTTTCCTTTTTTAAGTCCGCGTGGAATTTTGGTTATTGCCGCGGGGTTTACATCGCCTTTCCATTCTGGGCTATCAATCCACAGCTGGAAAATGGCGTTAATAACGGTTTTTTGATTGGAGACTGTTGTCTGAGCCATTTCCGACAATGATTGCAAAAACTGTGCAATCATATACGGTTCGATTTCTCGCATATGCATTCCGCCGAACCGTTCTTTGGCCCGCTTAATTGCAGGAAGGTAACTTTTTTGTGTGCCTGCTTTCATCCGTTCAACGCGCTCCTGATATGCATCTGCAACGATGGAAAACAGCGGCCCCGTACCGCGTTCCTCTTCCGATTTTTCAGCTTCCGCAAGCGCTTGATTTCTCTTTTTCCAAACTTCTTCCGGATCTCGTGAAGAAAACCATCTTCTTTTCCCGTTAATCGTTTCGGCACGCTCCCAAACTCCGTTTGGCTTTTGTCTGAGTCCATCCGTTATCTTCTTTCTAGCCATGTTTTATCACCTTGCTTTCTTAATATCCTGTAAAGATGATCGGGATCAGACTTTTTGCGCCCCATAATCAGGGAGTTTTATTTGTCTAAGTGCATTTGAGCCTTTAGAGCCTCCTGCAACACCTGCGAAAAATTAATATTCCGTTCCAATGCAGCGGCGTTCAACCAAGCGGGAAGTGTTACAGTGCGGTTTACTGCGCGGTTGATGTGGGCCTGCCGAACGGATGGCATATAGACGTCAACCAAGACAGCACGTTCATTTGGCTTTGTTTCTACTTTTTCCAGTGGCGTCGGTTCGGGGATTGGTTCTCCATCTTCTTCTAGGCCATTCATGACGCAGCCCAGAAGCTCGCGTGCAGATAAAAGCGCATCCTTATCATCAACTCCGCTGGTAGCGCATTTTAAGTCCGGAAAATCTACGGCGATTTCCTGACCCGGTTCATAAGTGAAAACAGCCGGATAATAATACCGATCTACTTTTTTCACAGGTGTAACCTCCTTTTGTTGGCGGGAAGAAGTAGCCGGGGCTACCTGAATTTTAGTCCCGACTGTTCTTCGATGCGTTTTAACGTTTTAGCAGGGACGTCCTTGTCAGGATGTTTCACAGTTGTACGCCCCTTTTTGGTTGGATGTTTAAACTGGTGATGGCTTCCTACCACATTCACCTCATACCAACCATCCGCTTTCAGCATCTTAATAACTTCCCTCGATGAGTAACTTTTCATTCTCGCTTCCTCCTGACAAGAATATAATAACACATATTAAAGTATTTGTCAATAGAAAAAACGAATATTTTTGTATTTGTGCGGCAAAAGCACAAAACATCGATTGTCAAGGGGATTTTAAAAAATTTTGCAAAAACTTCCCGCCCCCATCGGGTTTGAGGGCGGGAAGGGCAAAATGTAGTTTTGCAATTATTTGGCTTTTGGCTCGTAGTGCTGCACAAACACAGAGATGATAAACACGACGGCAAACACCAGCGACACAACGCCCCACACGATCAGGTCTTTGTAAAGCCCTGCTGCTCCAGCAAAGCAGCAGATTGCCGTGATCACATAAAAGATAAACGCTGCAATTGTGCCGCCTTTGGATTTACGGGCTGCGATGCCAATAATGCCCGCCACGATCAGCAGGATTGCGGCAAATGTGCCGATTGCTCCGCTTATATCCGTGCCCGCAGTTGCCAGGACAGATCCAACATTTGCTGCGCACGACTGAAAGAGCATCACCAGGGCCAAAACGATTGATACGATGCCGATGACCAATTTTGCTGTTTTCATTTTGCCTTCTCCTTTTTAAACCTCTTAATTCAGGCCCACTTGATTTTTGGCAGTCAGCTTTCCGTCATTGTCAAACGTCAAAGTCGCAAAGCTCATATCCTCTTTTCCGGGCCAGTAATACCCTTTTGACACGATCCCACCAAAATTTGATTCGGTTGACGGTTCGCCATCGCCGCCGAGCGCAGATTTTACCTGATCATAAGTCATACCGGTCGATACTTTGTCGTATTGTTCGAGCGTAATTTTTGGAAATTTACTGTTATCATACAACCCCACTTGGTCTTTGCTGACAGCTTTTCCGTTTTGAAACATTACAGACGCATAGGCCAAAGGATCACTCGTCTTATAAGTAAAGGATTCCGTTTTGACGCCCGCAGTCTCATCAGACGAAGAAGATTCTCCTTTTCCCAGGATTTTTTCAACTTCCTCCTTTGTGGAACCAAGCTTGACCTGCTCATACTTTTCAGCCGTTACACCTTCCGACGCAGTGCTAGACGCTGGCGTCTCGCTAGATACTGACGCGGCGCTCACACCTGCGGATTCCGTGGAAGCACTACCGGCCTGAGACGAAGATGTATCCCCACAGCCAGCGGCAAACATTCCGACCATTGCAATGAGTGCGAAGACAACAATTTTGTTTTTCATTTCATTTTCCCCTCTTATGTATAATTTTCCTTTATATTATATTTTATTTGCCCCAAATGTGCAACCGCTTTATTTTTTGCTTGACACGAACGAACGTATGTTCTATTATTAAATTAGCTACCTTAGTCGCGCGGAAAATGGAGGACGTGCGCATGGAAACAAACAAGGAGGAAATTGTGAAACAAATCCACAAATTGCTGGATAATGCCAGTGAAAGAGAGTTGTACCTGCTATGGCGGCTGTTGTTACGGATGATCTAACACACAGTCAAAAGGCGACGCATTACGCGTCGCCTTCTTTTTTCGCCAGTTCATTTGCAATTCTTTCCAGCACTTTCCAATCATCTTCCCGAAGTTTCGCCAGTGTGGCGATAAACCGCTGTTTAAAGCTATCCTCGTTGTCGTGCATCAGCTGGCCGATAAAATCCATTATTTCCGCTTGCGGGTCAGGGTCAAACATTTCTCCGTCTCCGGTACGTAACCAGCTTTCGCTGACGCGGAACTCTCGGCAAATAGACAAAATCACAGAATCTGACGGAACGCGCACCCCAGTTTCATAACTTGTTATAGTGTTGGCTTTCAATCCTAACTTTTCGGCAAGTTCAAGCTGAGTCATGCCTTCCCTTTTCCGCAAAGCTTTTATCCTTTTGCCAATATCACCGCTAATAGTATTCACGGCATATCCCTCCTTGTGCTTTCAATTATATAGCGAAAAAGTCGCTGTGTCAATATTTTTTCAAAAAAACTATTGACATATATCACATAGCGATGTATACTATAGACACAGTCAAGAACAGCAGACACAAAAGCGAGGTGAGAATACATGCTACATAGCAAAACAATCCCTGGCGCAAGCGCACTTGAGCGGCTTATCAACGCCTACATGCGCTTGCCGGTCGAAAAGCGATGCCTGCTGGCCTATTACGCCGACGGCTACGCAGAGGGAGTGGAAGCAGCCAAGGGAAAGGAGGAAGTGAAAAACAATGAACAGCATGCAAATCTTTGAAAATCAAGAATTTGGAAGCGTCAGAGTAATTGAGGAAGATGGAAAGCCTCTGTTCTGCGGTACGGATGTGGCCGCTTCTCTGGGGTACAGCAATCCCCGTGATGCGCTGCGTCGGCACTGCAAGGGAGTCGTGAAACGCGACACCCTTACAGAAGGTGGGACTCAGCAGCTTTCGTTTATCCCCGAAGGCGACATCTACCGCCTAATCACCCACAGCAAGCTACCCACAGCGGAGAAATTTGAATCATGGGTATTTGACGAGGTACTGCCATCAATCCGAAGGCACGGGGCTTATATGACGCCTGAAAAACTACGGGAAGCCGTGTTAAACCCTGACACGTTGATCGAACTGTGCCAGCAATTAAAGGGAGAGCAAGAGAAGAACAAACACTTACAAGCGGAAAACGCCTCACTTACAGTTGATTGCCAGATCATGCGGCCAAAGGCAGAATACTTTGACGAGCTTGTAGACCGCAATCTATTGACAAATTTCCGAGAAACCGCGAAGCAGTTAGGTGTAAAGCAAAAAGCGTTTGTCAATTTTTTGATTGATCACAAATACATATATCGCGATAAACGCGGGCACTTGATGCCATACGCACAGTACGCTGACAACGGACTATTCGAAATCAAAGAGCAAGTCAACGAGAAAACGCAATGGAGCGGCACGCAGACGTTGATTACACCAAAAGGCCGTGAAACGTTCCGGCTGCTGTGTGTTGACGCAGAGGCGAAGAAAGGCGCCTAAAAAAGGAGGGAACACAATGCCACGAGAAAAGGAGCTGTACCGCGACACATTGGAGAGAATTAGAAAACGTGCCGACGCTCTGTATCCGGACAAATTACTTTACAACCAAACAGAAGCTGCCAATATCATGGGCGTGTCTGTGCGGACGTTGCAGCGCCGGGGATTCAGCACATTTATTACCACAGAGCAGCTCGCACGTGTGTTTGCGTGAAAGGAGAGATAAAAAATGCTTACAACCACCATCTGCACCGCTCTGATTGGTGCCCTAACCGCGGGTGCGGTCGCATCTGAGTACATAGACAAGCAAAAGCGCGCACAGCGGGCCGCGGAAACACAATATTACGAGGCACGTGTAGCTGCAAATCGCGCCGAACTGCGCAGGGACATGGCTCGGCACGGGACCATCCGCAGGCTGCCGGACTAAGGAGGGATTGGGTGATTACATTACCTGACCCGTGTATCCCATGCCGGTGCCATCAACATTACCATTGCCGCCTGCAATCCATCTGCCACAAAGTACAGGCATGGCGGCAGAGCAGAATCGACGCGGGGTTGACCGAGCACATGGTTGCCACAATGGCATCGTGCCGTAAAAGATTGAAAGGAAGAGCAAAATGATAGCTTACAAAGGATTTGACAAGGATCTAAGATGCAAAGGGGTTCCAATACGAAATCGGAAAAACATACGAAGAACCTGAAGCCGAGTTGTGCAAATGCGGGTTCCATGCATGTAAATACCCGTTGGATGTATTTAGGTATTACGCACCGTCGAGCAGCCGTTATTGTGTTGTCGAGCTAGAAGATGTCTCAGAATCGACGGATGCAAACGAAACCAAGTGTTGCGCAAAAAAGATCACAATTTTGCGGGAGATTACCGTCAATGACATGATCCAAGCAAGCGTCAGTTACTTAAAAAAGCACTACAATTTTAACACCACCAACACGGGTGACTGGAGCACGGCCACCAACACGGGTTCCCGGAGCGTGGCCAGCAATACGGGCTTCCAGAGCGCGGCCACCAACACGGGTGACTGGGGCACCGCCGAAGTTAGTTGCAAAGAGTCTATTGCAATTGTAACTGGATACCAAAGCAAGGCATCAGGGGAGATTGGTTGCTGGCTAGTGTTAACAGAGAGAGATGATGAGTGGCATATTGTCAGCATGCAGGCTGTAAAGGTTGACGGAAAAGAAATCCTACCAAACGTGTACTACACTCTTAAAGATGATAAGGTGGTAGAGGCATAATGAGTAGCATTGAATTTGCGCAAGAAAAAATCGCCCCGGCTGCGGGAACAGCCATGGGCGAAAAAGGAAACACATCTATTACTAGAATAGCCGAAAACGATCGTCTTGTCAAGCTCAAAGACGTGCTTGATGCGATTGACAAGGTCAGTGCGTCGCTAATTGACGGCGCACCCTCGATCGACTACAAACGAGGATACGACGTGGCCGTGCGGCACATTGCCGCGGGCGTGCGCAAGCTGGATCCCGTAGTAATGCAGGATCCTGAGCCTGTGCAGCCCAATCCCACGCCTAAAGCCTCCAAGTCTGAGCCGGACGACGTTTGGACCCTGCTCCGCATGATATGCGACCGCGAGGATTGCCTGCCAACCGCGCAGGAATATGTATACGAGACGTCCAGAGGCCGCACGTATAACGTGCGCGTCAGTATTGCGTAAAAAGGAGGATAAAAATGTATCTCTATGAGTTAACGGACGAATATTTAAAATTGCTGGATGCCATCGACGCGGGAGAAATTCCAGATGAGGCAATCGAGGACACGCTTGCAGGAATTGAGGGTGAAATTGACGAAAAAATAGACAGCCTTGCGTGCATAGTCAAGGAGCTAAATGCGGAAGCGTCCGCCATCCGGGAAGAAGAAAAAACGCTGGCAGAGCGCCGCAAAGCTAAGGAAAACAAGGCAGAACGGCTAAAAGATTATATCCGCCAGTCCATGGAGGCGTCCGGAAAACAAAAGGTCGAGACGGCGCGCAACCGCGTCAGAATAGGCAAACCGAGCATGCGTGTGTGTGTTACAAGCCTGCCATTGCTAAAATCAAATCCGAATTTTTGGAAGCCGTACGATTACAGGGAATCAAATTTGGATAAAGCAGGAATCAAGTCCCTGCTGCTTGAGGGTGCCCAGATCCCAGGAGCCGAGCTCGTCGCTGGCCCTCCATCGCTTACAATCAAGTAAAGGGGGGACGTACAAACATGGGAATATCTGTCCTGATTTTAGGGGAGAGCGGCACCGGAAAAACGTCCAGCCTGCGCAATTTTAGCCCGGGCGAAATCGCCATTATCAATGTGGCCAAAAAGCCGCTCCCATTTAGGAGCAAAATCAAAACCTATAACACAAATAGTTATAGCGCAGCGGAAAAAGCCGTTATGGGATACGTGCGAAAGGGCGCAAAATCGATCGCGATTGACGATATCCAGTACTTGATGACAGACGAATTTATGCGTCGGTCGCAAGAGGCAGGATATCAAAAATACACAGATATGGCTGCAAATTATAATGGCCTTTTTGACCTGGCTCCACAGCTTCCGGACGATGTAATTTTGTACCTATTTAGTCACATCGAGAGGGACGATCAGGGCCACGAGGCCCCCAGAACGGTCGGCAAGATGGTGCGCGAGAAGCTGTGCGTCGAAGGCAAAGTCACGATCACGCTGCACACCTATGTGGAGAGTGGGAAGTATTATTTCCGAACGCACTCTTTGGGTGAGGGCGACATCTCAAAAAGTCCGATAGGAATGTTCGAGACAGATTTGATTGAAAATGATCTAAAAATGGTAGATAAAACCATTCGAGAATACTACGATTTTGGAGGAACGAATAATGCAAAAGATTGATAACTGGAATCAGATTGAAGCATCCACAGGCGAAAAGGAAACGCTGCCCGCTGGCGGATATATCTGCAAGATTATGGGAGCCAAAGAGGTTACATACAACCGGCGCGATGGCAGCGGGAGCTTTTCACGGCTCGAAATCAGCATTGACATTGCTGATGGGCCATATAAAGACTTTTACGCGCACGACTACCGCGCTCAAAAGCAATGGGGAGATGACCCAAAATGGAAAGGCGTTATCCGTCCATACTGCCCGACCCCTGGCAATGATGAGCAATCCAGACGATCACAGGCCATCTTTAAAGGATATATCAACGCGATCGAAGCAAGCAATCCGGGCTATCAATGGGACTGGGACGAAAAGACGCTAAAAGGGAAGCTGGTTGGTGTCATGTTCCGAAATACCGAATGGGTATATAACGGTCGCACAGGCTGGAAAGTACAACCGTACCGATTTGTGCCGGTAGACGTCATCAAAAAAGAAGAATTTGAGACGCCGAAGCCAAAGCCGTTGCCGGAAAGCCAGCGGCCCAGACTGGACATGAGCGCTGCAAATGTCTTTGAGGACGTCGCTCCTGCTGGCAATAACGGCGTATATCAAGATATCCCGTCAGATGACGACCTCCCATTCTGATGATCGACTATCAAGAGATCAAACGCCGCGTACCCACTGAGCAGGCTGCCGTAAAATACGGATTCAATCCGGATGGCAAGCACCGAATCCTATGCCCGTTTCACAACGACCACAATCCGAGCCTGCATTTGTATCCAGGTGATAAAGGCTGGTATTGCTTTGTCTGCGGCATTGGTGGGGATGTAGTAGGATTTGTATCCAGATTATTCCATCTATCTCCACATGAAGCGGCCATAAAACTAAACGATGACTTTTGCCTCGGCATGACGGACGGGCCTGCGCCGTCTCGTATGTATATCCAAAAGGCAAGACACGATCAGGCTATGCAGCGGGCAAAGCAGATGCAGGAGAATGCAGAGGATTTGCGGATAGCCCAGCGGTCTTTTGCCTTACGGACGCTTCCCGCTCCTATTGGAGTACCACATGACAGCCCATTATGGGGCCAATATGCGGCGTTTCTGGGGGAGCTTGATTATTTTGATAACTGCTATTTTAGGGGGAGGTGATTATCACGGACTTTTCATTTGAAAAGGAAGATTTTGCCACTCCTGGGCCGTATGAAACTATATTGTCAATTACGAATCCATTTGAGCGTCAAGTTGCGCAAAAAAAACTGTCAGACTATGCAAAAAATCTAGGTATTGGACTAAACGATTTTAAAGCACTATTTAAGGCATACCTAGAAAGCAAAAGCAAAAGCCAGGAAAACAATACAGTATACTATGACAATTTCACGGCGTTCCCCGGACAGCCTATGGTGTTAGATGCTGGAAGCTGGCAATGCGATGAGAGCGGCGTGTGGAAGCGCGGGATTGCTGGCGAGGTATATGCCTGTCCGCACCCGATTATGCCAGTAGAGCGTCTCATAAACCTGGACACAGGAACCGAAAAGCTGCGGCTTGCTTTTTCAAAAGGATCCGGGAAATGGCGGTCGGTAATTGCCGACAAGTCAGTTGTAGCCAGCCGTCAGCGCGTTGTACAGCTGGCCGACCAGGGCATCGGCGTCACCTCCGAAAACGCAGGGGATTTTGTGCAATATATATCCGACATAGAGGCCCTAAATTACGACGACATCCCCGAAAAAAAGAGCATTGCGCGGCTGGGATACATAGATGGCGAGGGATTTTCTCCGTATGTCCCCGGCTTGGTTTTTGACGGAGACAACCGCTATAAAAGGATCTTTAGCGCTGTGGAATCTCACGGCGACAGAAAAAAGTGGTATGATTTGGCGCTTAATATACGCGCCACAAACGTAACGGCTCGTATTATGCTGGCTGCGTCTTTTGCCAGCGTGCTTGTACATCCTTGCGGCTCTCTCCCATTTTTTGTCCACTTGTGGGGAGGGGAAAGCGGGACCGGCAAAACGGTTGCCCTTATGCTGGCGGCGTCTGTGTGGGCCAACCCTGACAGGGGGCAATATGTCCAGACGTTTAACAGCACGCAAGTGGGACACGAAAAGTTGGCGGCATTTTTAAACAATTTGCCTCTTTGCCTGGACGAACTACAGCTATCCAAAGACACCAGAGGACGCACAAGGTTTAATGTATATGCCCTTGCTGAGGGCATAGGGCGAACACGCGGAAACAAGCAGGGAGGTGTTGACCATACGCCAACATGGTCAAACTGCATCTTGACAACGGGGGAGACACCGATCACGACCGCGTCAAGTGGCGCAGGCGCAATCAACCGCGTAATCGATATAGAGTGTAAGTCCGGCGAAAAAATATTCGAGGATGGTCATTTCGTATCATCCATCATAAAAGCAAACTACGGATTTGCTGGCCGAGAATTTGTCGAACGCCTGTCAGACGATGATAATATTGACCGCTGTGCGAATCTGTACAGCAACTTTTTCAAAGCGCTATCAGATACCGGCGCGACGGAAAAGCAAGCCATGGCGGCGTCTGTGGTACTTACAGCGGACAAGCTGGCAACAGAATGGCTGTTTTGCGACGGAAAGGAGCTGACAGTGCAGGACATTGCCCCGTACCTAGCCAACAGCTCCGATGTATCAGCTGGTGAGCGTGGGTATGCGTATATGTGCGACTGGGTTGCCAAAAACGCGAACAAGATGCGAGTGACATCCGAGCAAGGGGACGTCTATGGCCTGGTGCAGGACGACAAGGCTTATATTATCCGATCCGTTTTTAATCGGGCGGCAGAGGACGGTGGTTTTAGCCCGACGGCGCTGTTGTCGTATCTCAAGCAAAAGGAGCTGATCGAGACAAGAGGCAGAAACATGACAAGAGGAAAAAGAATCAACGGCGTACTTGTCGAGTGCGTTTGCTTACTGCTCACAAAAGAGAATAAAACGGATTTGTCCGCGGAAGATTTACCTTTTTAGAAACATTATAAAAATTAACGTGGTACAAACGTGAACGTGGTACAAACGTGGGACATCGTGGTGCGAAAAAGCTTCAAAAAATCGCATGGGAATGCGGGTGTGGGACTGTGGGACATTTTTGCGCAATATACACACATATATATATAAGTTCTATTTTATAAAATATATTTACATAAAATGGAAATTTATCAAATAAGGAAAGCGCATCCCATTATATATATTATTTATTAAAAATATGTCCCACAGTCCCACAACAGCTGAAAAATGGCTTTGCAATGCGGTTTTTTGTGTGGGACACGTGTCCCACAGAGTCACACATGTACCACAGGAAGGAGGATGTAAATGGAGTTAAGGCCATATCAGAAAGAGTGTATTGCGGCGATTGAGAAAGCAGGAAAAGGAAGTTGGCTGGTACAGCTGGCAACTGGGCTCGGAAAGACTGTGATTTTTACGAGTTTGCCGAGAAAAGGCAGGACATTGATACTGTCACACAGACAAGAGCTTGTGCATCAGCCGATAAAATATTACGACTGCCCTGTTGGTGTCGAACAAGGCCCAGAACACAGCCATGGAGAGCCGGTTGTGTCGGCGTCAGTACAGAGTATGGCAAGGCGGCTCACACAGTTTAGCCCATCCGCCTTTGATCGGATTATAGTTGACGAGTGCCACCACAGCGCGGCAAAGACATACAAGGACATTTTGCAGTATTTTAGGCCCAGACAAGTGTTGGGGTTCACTGCCACGCCAAACAGAGCGGACAACGTCCGGCTGGATGATGTTTTTTCAGATATTATCTTCGAGCGTGACCTTGCGTGGGGGATCAAAAACGGGTATTTGTCGGATATCTATTGCCGCCGCGCAAATATTGGGTACGATTTGACCCATGTGGCGGTCAGGGGCGGAGACTATGCACCAGGCGAGCTTGACGAGGCGATGGATGGGACGGCAGGCGCAATTGCTGAGGTGTACAGCAAAATGGCACAAGGCGCAACGCTTATCTTTGCCGTGTCAGTCAAACAGGCGGAAGAAATTGCGTCAAAGATCCCTGGGGCGGTCAGTGTGACGGCGAGCACAAAAGGCCGAGATCAGATCATCCAGAGCATGACGGACGGAAAGACGCCTTGCATCACATCAGTTGGGGTATTTACGGAGGGGACAGACATCCCGCGGGTGGAGACGATTATCATTGCACGCCCTACACAGTCAGATGCCCTATATACGCAGATGGTAGGGCGCGGTTTGAGATTGTACCCAGGCAAGCAGAGGCTCAATCTGATTGACTGCGTCGGTGTTACTGGTAACCGCAGCTTGTGCACAGCTCCGTCTCTGCTAGGCATAGACATGGAGGCCGTGCCATACAGCAAGCAACAAAATATAGAGGGCCTACTGTTTGAGCTGCCGGAAAAATCGGCGCAAGCCGCTGATTGCCCACAAGCGTGGATCCGTAATGTAGAGATAGTCAACCTTTGGGCCAAAAAACAAGGATACAATCTGCACAATGTAAATTGGTTTAAGATGCCAGACGGTAGACTTGTATGTTGTCTCAAAGACAAAAAGAGGATCGTTATACCGGCACCGGATGATTTGGGCCGCACAACTATAAATGGAGAAAAGGTCGATATGCAAAAAGCAATTGACCGAGCTTATATAGCGTTGTCGAGCAAGTACGCAAATGAGCGATATCTGTGGGATTTGGATAAAGCAAAGCGCTGGGGCGCAAAACCCGCGAGCGAAAAGCAAAAGCGGCTTGTGGATCGACTGTGCAAAGGGATTAACACAAGCAAACTCACAAAGCTGCAAGCAAGCCAGATATTAAATAGGAGGCTGACAAAATGACGGTAAAAAGGCACAATATTGACCTATCAAAAGAGGCGGGGCACCAGTACGCATTGATGCTGTGGGCAGCGCAACCATATGTGCGCAAAAGGTGGCCTGAGTTGTCCTTGCTCTATGCAATCCCTAACGGAGGATCACGCGACCACATAGAGGCAGCTACACTCAAACGCACAGGATTAAAATCAGGAGTGCCGGACTTGTGCTTGCCGGTTCCGAGGTCAGCGTTTTCGGCGCTGTACATCGAAATGAAACGGCCTGGAGGATATGTATCCAGCAATCAAAGATGGTGGATTAATAGACTAATGCAAGAGGGTAATTATGTGGCGGTGTGTTATGGATGGGAAAAAGCAAGAAAAACAATCGAGTGGTACTTGAGCCTGACGAAGGCAGCTCAAATTGGAGGGCAAAGCAGCTAAACGAGCTGGCCCGCAAAGCGAACCCGGACGTGTCTGGACTGACAGAAAAAGAGCGCAAGTATGTGCACGACATACATATTGTACTTGTACGATACGTCAGGCGAGAGATTACAGCAGACGAGGCCAGAGCCTGGCAAAGGCTAGAGCAATCTAATCTATTGAGAGAGCCTTTTGCATTTGAGGATGCAAAAAGATGGACGGAAGAAGGAGGACAAAATGGAAAATAAATCCAACGTAGAGCACCATGCTGATATTTGCAAGGAAATCAATGTACTGTATACAAAGAAGAATCATGATTATGGAAATAGTTTCCATGAAACGTTTGTGGAAGAAGGCCTGGCAATGGCCCGGATCAGGCTTGGGGACAAGCTGGCCCGGTTTAACACCCTGACAAAAGAAGGGGGTCAGCAAGTCAGCGACGAGTCTATCCGCGACACGCTGATTGACCTTGCAAACTACGCCATTATGACTGTGATGGAGTTGGACGGATCCGAAAGTCCAGAAAGCAAGGAAGAACCCAGCCTATATGAACTAGCCGTTGCAAAGTTTGGCCTCGAATCTCAAATTTTGATGGCAATCGAAGAGATGAGTGAGCTAACAAAAGCGTTGCTAAAGCTCATAAGGTACGTGGACTATAGACAGGGAGATGGTAACGCTATCGTGGAAAATATTAACGAAGAGCGCGCCGACGTTACCATCATGTTAGGGCAACTGGATGTTATTTTTGGCAATAACTCAAAAATGATGGAAAAGAAACTTGTGCATCTTAAAAGGATCGTGGAGGAAAGCGATGAATAATTTTGAAAAAATTAAAAATATGAATGTATGGCAAATGTCCATGTGGCTTGAAAAATATATGGATTGTGATCACTCGTGTCCTATATCTGATTTTTGTGCAAAACATTGGGGTGTAGACTGCAACAAACTTATGAAAAAATGGCTTGAAAGCCCCACGGAGGAAAGCGAATGAAAATTATCGAGCAGAGCGCCGAAATCTTGGACAAGATTAACGGTGAGGAAATTTTAAAAAAAATCGAGCTTGCAGGCCGGACGTGTTACCAGAGTCTGGACAAAATCAAGCCGGGAAGTGCAGCACCATTTGTGGCGGCGCGGATTAAGGCTGGGCACGAAAGCATATTGGAGCACGTGAGCGTGACAGTTAGGCTTATCACAGACAGAGGTGTGCTCGCGGAGCTGACGCGGCATAGGCTGGCTAGTTACAGCGTAGAGAGCACAAGATATTGTAATTATGATAAAGATATTACATTTATAATCCCAACTGATATTTGGGATTATGTGTTTAAAGATTTTAACAAGTTTCGTGACCTAAAAAAAATTTGGAAAATAAGTATGTCGAACGCGGAAAAGGATTATAGAATGCTCATATTTTCCGGGGCGAGCCCACAGGAAGCCCGCGCCGTCCTACCAATGAGCACAAAAACAGAAATCATTATGACAGCCAATCTTAGAGAGTGGCGGACAATTTTCAAACAGAGGTGCAACAAGGCCGCGCACCCTCAAATGCTTAACTTGATGCTCCAACTACTGCGCAAGATGAGCGATGCAATTCCGGTTGTTTTTGATGATTTGGTGAATTGCACTTATAAGGAGGGAAAGGCATGAAATGCATGGCGTATAAACAGAGCGCGCAGAGCCGGCTGGCTGATGATTATGCGACTTTTGGAGTCAAGCTGTGTGCTGTCGCGTTAAACAACCTTTATGGTTTTGGGCCTAAGCGCTTGGATGCGCTACAAACTGAGATTAACCGGATATTGGACAAAGAATTTATTCAGGGCGCTATGCGTTATAGCAAGGATTATCGGCAAAACATGGAGGTTGCAATGCAGCGTCTGGATGATCGTATTCAACAGATTTACGGAGGCGATTGAGTGGCTACACCAGAAAACCAAGCGAAAATCGAGTGGCTAAAGCGATACACGCGATTAGACCAGGAAATCAATCGCAAATGCGAGGAATTGTCCAGGTGGAAAAGCCGAGCGACAAAGGTTACATCCTCCATGTCTCTGGCCCCAGGAGGGGCAACAGAAGGAAACCAGATACCGGATGCCGTCGAAAAGATTATTGCCTTAGAGGGAGAAATAAACGCCAATATTGACGAGCTATTACTGGCGCGTGGAGAAATCGAAAAGGCGATCAAAAGCGTACCGGATGATACTTTGCGGATATTATTGGAGCATCGATACATAGACGGGATGACGTGGGAACAGGTGGCGGTGTCCATGCACTACACATATCAGTGGGTGTGCGTATTGCATGGCCGCGCTCTAAAACAGTTGATAGTAATTGATAGCCCATCTATGGTATAGTGTAAAAGGGCGGATCGGGGTTGAGCCCCTACTGGTTTTTTCATTTTTACTCCTCCTGCCGCCACCCGCGGCGGCCTTAATAGCGGGAGCCGCTACGCAGAGAGCGGGATAGAAATAC
>USIA01000014.1 GCA_900554535.1 uncultured Oscillospiraceae bacterium
ATCATGAGATCCTCCTTCTGTACCATACATCTATTGTATCATGTTTTCGGTATATGGGATTTTCTCATTTTCACTTGTACGTTTTTGATTCTAGCACCATAACGAATGTTTTTTTGTCCATCAATTCGGGAAAGGGGGCAACACCAGATGAATGGTTACGGAATACAGTAGAGAGACTTCGTTCTGATGGGCATCAAGATTTCTTATGGAAATACATTAATTACTAATCACAGAATTATAAGAAAAGGTCTATAGCAGTTCATAAAAATGAGGTGCTATAGACCTTTTCTTAAATAGGTGTTAAATTTTTAGAACCTATCAAACATTTTTTATTGATTGGATAAATTGTTTAGTCGCGGGAGTTGGTTCATTTGCATACATCAGTCCATAGGGAAGAGTATGCTGAGTTTCTAACGGAATGGTAACCAGGTCAGGGTGAATATCAGCATAGACTTCTTGAGAAATCAGTACATAGGGGTTCATCTCACACAAGGTAAAGGTATCCACCCCATAGTAAGGGGAATCAATGATATGGATAGTCGGATGTCCCTGCTGGATCTCGGTGCGAAATTGGTCCATCTCTGAAGATACCCCGACAATAGGCATCACCAAATATTCTCCGTTCAGTTCCTCCATTGTCAGCCGCTTGGCCTTAGCCAAGCGGTGATTTTTTGCTACCGCACAGCAAAAGCGCGTTTTCTGCAATTCCAGAAATTGACAAGTTCCATCCAAAACAGTATCACAGTAAATTCCTTCCCGTATGTCATATCGCTGCCCGATTTCTTGTACACTGTCGATCTGACTTTGTTTCTCTGGAATCGGGAGAATTTCAATTTTCAGATCTGGGCATCTCTCGCTGATTTTGGCCCAGATATCCGGGAGCAGGCGGCATTTAAATAACAACGAAGTAGCAACTCGAATTGTATTCTGAGAGATTTTTGCCAGTCGAGCGGCCTTTTTCAGTGCATCGTTAGACAGTCGGATAATGGTTTTCGCATCTTCAAAAAGAGACTGCCCTGCGGTGGTCAGCTTCACCCCGTGGTTAGATCGAATAAACAAGGGAAAACCACACCGCTTTTCCAGCAGATTGATCTGTTGGAGCAAAGCGGGAGGCGAAATATACATTGCCTCCGCCGCTTTTGCAAAGCTTCCCAATTCCGCCGCCTTTACAAACGCATCCAACTGATGATTATACATTCAATCTCTCCCAGCAAAAAGTATTAACTTAATGCTATGATAACAAATCCGTACTTCCGAAGCAAGACTTAAATTGTTACAATATCCTTAGATTACAGCAAAGCCATTGCTGATATGGAGGATAATACTATGAAAAAACTTGGATTTGGTTTAATGCGTCTGCCACAGACGAATCCCGATGATTATAGTAGCGTAGATATTGAAGCGGTCAAACTTTTGGCTGATGAATTTCTTGCAAAAGGTTTTACCTATTTTGATACCGCCGCGCCCTACCACGGCGGAAATAGCGAGGTGGCTTTCCGCGAGGCTGTGGTTAAGAGGTACCCGCGCTCTGCCTACACGATTACCGATAAGCTGAGCTTGTTCATGCTCAAAAAGCCGGAGGAGATGCCTGGCTTCTTTGAAGCACAGTTAGAGCGGCTGGGTCTTGATTATGTGGACTATTACTGGTTGCACGGGCTGGGTGGTCCTTCGTACCGTCAGGCAGAGGAATTCGGTGCTTTTGAGTTTGTTCAAAAGCTTCATGCAGAGGGAAAGGCCAAACACATCGGCCTTTCCTTTCACGATAAGGCGGAACTGCTGGACGAAATCTTGACCAAACACCCTGAGATGGAGTATGTACAGTTGCAGCTCAACTATTTAGACTGGGAGGATGCCACGGTACAATCTCGTTTGTGTTATGAGGTGGCGACTAAGCACCACAAGCCGGTCATTGTCATGGAACCCATCAAAGGTGGCAGCCTTGTAAACATCCCACAAGAAGCTCAAGATCTCTTTAAGACATTCCACCCCGATCTTTCGGTGGCTTCATGGGCCATCCGATTTGCGGCCAGCCCTAAAAATGTCATGATGGTCCTGTCCGGCATGAACACGCCGGAGCAGATGGCCGACAACACCAGCTATATGCAGAACTTCCGCCCGTTGGATGATGAGGAGCGTGCGGTCATCGACAAGGCGGCCTCGGTGATCCGCAACGCCATTGCGATTCCCTGCACGGCCTGCCGGTACTGTACCGATGGCTGCCCGAAAAAGATTGCCATTCCCGACTACTTTGCAATTTATAACAATCTCAAACGGTTTGGAGCCGAACAGAATATGGTGGCCATGACCTACTACGGCAACCTGAACAAGACCCACGGCAAAGCATCCGACTGCATTCACTGCGGTAAATGCGAAGCCCGTTGCCCGCAGCATCTGCCGATCCGTCAGTACCTGGAGGATGTGGCCAAGGCGTTAGAGGGCTAAAATATGGAAATGGAAGACTTTTTATGAGTAAACCGATGGATAAAGATTTTGAGCAGCAAAACTTCTTTGGACTTGGAGCTGAAAACAGCGCTTTCGCACAATACTTTGATGGCGTTTCTTACCTGAACCCGCTGACGAAGCCCGGCGAATCCGATGTGTTCCTTGCCAACGTCACGTTTGAACCTGGTGTCGTAACAACTGGCATATTCACCACGCCAGCAAGGGCAGCGGTCAGATTCTCATTTGCATAGCCGGTAAAGGATGGTATCAGGAGGAAGGACACCCTGCCCGTCCCCTGCAACCCGGCGATGTGGTGGTAATCCCGGCTCATGTAAAACACTGGCACGGCGCTCAAAAGGATAACTGATTCTCACATATCGCAGTCGAAGTCCCTGGAGAAGATACTTCTGCTGAGTGGTGTGAACCTTTAGACGATGCAGCATATCAAGCGCTCTAATAGGAATGCCACCAATATTTCAACCAAATTGCTTTTTACTGTTCAGATGGGTTTAGAAACCGCCTGACACATTTAGACGCAAAAATGGAGGAGAATGCCTATGTCTAAAACGCTCATTGCATTTTACTCCCGTGCGGGAGAGAACTATTTCGGCAGCGCCATGCGCCACATCGCAGTTGGAAACACCAAGGTGGCTGCTGAGATGCTTCAGGAGATCACGAAAGGAGACCTGTTCGAGATCGAGCAGGTGGAGCCGTATTCTGACAGCTATATGACCTGTATTGAGGAAGCCAAGCGGGATCTGGAGGCCAATGCCCGGCCAGCCGTGAAAACCTAATGACCAGCACAGGCGACGAGAAACTGTTCCCGATCCTGAAAGAGCTGGGCGTTACCTATGTGTCCTGCTGTCCCTTGTCCAAAGGGCTTTTGAGCGGGGCTTACAATGCCGCTTCAACCTTTGAAAAAGAAGATTTCCGCAGTCACATGGCGCAGTTTACCCCGGAAGGTTATGCCAAGAACCAGCCTCTGCTGGATGCGATCCATGCGCTGGCAGAGGAAAAGAAGGCCACCAACGCCCAGATCGCCCTGGCCTATATGATGTGCAAGGAGGTTCCCATTGTGCCCATCCCCGGTTCCCGGAAAGAGGAACGTATTCGTGAAAACGCCGGGGCCGGTGATATATCCCTGACGAAGGAAGAATTGGCCCGGCTGGACCGTGTGCTGGAACAGATGGGGATGCGGGAAAGGAGATAAGGGAATGCAGAGAAACGTAGAGAAAACGCTCCGGCTGTATAACGGGATCTCTATTCCAAGCATCGGCTTCGGCACCTGGCAGATCCCGCCGTTCTCCACCGCTAAGTGTGTTTGGAATGCGGTAAAGGCCGGGTATCGGAACTTTGATACTGCTGAAGGGTACATGAACGAAAAAGGTCTTGGCGATGGACTCCGCCAGGCCATGGAGGAGACTGGTGTCAAACGGGAAGACCTGTTTGTCAGCACCAAGGTGTGGAACAGCCATCGGGGTTACGACAAAACCATGCAGGCGTTTGAAGCCTCCATGAAAAAGCTGGGACTGGAATATCTGGACCTCTATTTGATCCACTGGCCCGCCGTATCCCGTTGGCACGATGACTGGCGTCAGATCAATCGCTCTACCTGGCGCGCTTTCGAGCAGCTTTATAAAGAAGGACGCATCAAAACCATCGGTGTCAGCAATTTCCTGGCGCACCATGTGCAGGCGCTGACCGAGGACAGCGAGATCAAACCGATGGTCAACCAGATCGAATATCACCCCGGCTTTGGGCAGGTGGAAAGCGCAGCCTACTGCCAGCAAAACGGCATTGTGGTGGAGGCATGGAGTCTGTTGGGCAGCGGGGATATCCTTCGCAATCAGGAGCTGAACCGTATTGCCGCAAAGTATGGAAAAACACCCGCCCAGGTCAGCTTACGCTGGTTGATGCAGAAAGAGATCGTCCCCTTACCCAAATCGACGCATGAGACCCGCATGGTGGAAAACATCAACATCTTTGATTTCTCTCTGGATGGCGGGGACATGGCCGTGATTGACGCCATTCCTTACTGCGGCGGTATGATGTTTGATCCGGACAATGCCCGGTCCTGATGTGAGAAAGCTGTTTTTGATGATGGCTCTTGGCATGATTTTTTCATCGCTATTCGGCTGTGCGGGCAGCGGGCAAAGCCATTCTGATCCGAGCCATACGGCTGTGCAGGAACCGCTTCCTGCCGGAAAATACGAGACCAGAGAGATCTACGTTGACAGGGATGGCATGAACATCTATGGCGTGGCACATATTCCGTCCGGCGTCGAAGGAAAATCGCCTGCTGTCATTCTTTCGCACGAGCTGGGAGCCACACTTGACCGTGTCAAAGGTTACGGCGAGGCGCTCGCTGAAGCGGGCTATGTGACGGTTTGCTTTGATTTTTGCGGAGGCGGTTGGGCAAGCCGAGGCGGGAGATGTGCTGGATATGTCAGTCCTGACGGAAAAAGCGGATCTGGAGGCTGTCCTGGATGAGGTCATGCGGTGGGAGTGCGTCAATACAGATTCCATCTACCTGATGGGCAACAGCCAGGGAGGATATGTCTCCACCCTGGTGGCTGCTGAACGGCCTGACGACATTCGGGCCATAATCCTGATTTATCCAGGATACAGCCTTTACTATGACGTCCATGCGATGTTTGACTCGATCAACGAAATCCCGGACACGGACTATTTGCTTGGTATGCGGTTGGGGCGGAGATACTTTAAGGACATCTGGGAGCAGGAGCCCTATCAAAAAGCGCAGGAATACGGCAAGGAGATCCTGCTGATCCACGGGAGCCGCGATTCTGTGGTTCCGCTTTCCTACTCAGACAGGCTGGCAGATACCGTGGATCATGTGGAATATCACGTGCTCCGGGGCGCTGATCACGGCTTCCTTGGAAAAAATTTCGATCAAGCCGTTTCCTATATTTTAGATTTTCTGAACTGCGTTCAAAGTTCATCGGAAGGAGTGAGCAAATAAAAACAAGACAATTAGGCAAAATCACTGTCTCTGAGGTGGGCATGGGTTGTATGGCCTTCTCTCATGGGTATGGACAGATTCCGCCGGAACAGTACAGCATCGAGGCCATCCGAGGTGCCTACGACCACGGCTGCACCTTTTTTGATACAGCTGAGATTTATAGTCCCGGTCTCGCCGGTATCGGCCATAATGAGCGCATCGTCGGCAAGGCTCTGCAGAATGTGCGGGATCAGGTCGTGATTGGCACCAAACTGTTTCTGGACCGCTCGGAGGTGCGGCAGGAGGGCTCCGTCTATGGAGCGGTACGCCGCCACCTGGAAGATTCTCTCGACCGGCTCCACACCGACTGGGTGGACATCTACTATCTCCACCGGACCATGGGCGGCGTGCGAATCGAGGATGTTGCCGAGGCAATGGGGCAGCTGATCGAGGACGGACTCATCCGCGGCTGGGGCCTCAGTCAGGTGGATGTGGACCTTATCGACCGGGCGCAGCGGGTCACGCCGCTCACGGCGGTGCAAAATATCTATTCAATGGTGGAGCGGGACATGGAACGGGCCGTCATTCCATATTGCCTGGAGCATAACATCGGGGTGGTTCCTTTTTCTCCCATCGCCAGTGGTTTGCTGTCGGGCAAGATCACGGTGGATACCAAGTTTGAACGGTTCGATGATGTTCGCAACTGGGTCCCTCAGCTGAGCCGGGCCAACATCGCCGGTAACCAGCCTATTGTGGATCTGCTCAAGGATGTGGCGCAGAAAAAGCACGCCACACCCGCTCAGATCTCCCTGGCCTGGATGCTCCACAAGTACCCCAATGTAGTGCCCATCCCCGGCTCCAAGAATAAAGAACGCATCCTTGAAAATTTGGATGCCTCCAAAGTCGAGCTGAATGATGAGGAATTTCGTGATCTGGAGGAAGCATTGAACCGCTGTAAGGTCTACGGTCACCGCGGATTCAGCCGATAAGATTTTTTGCGAATAAAAACATCTTTGTAAAATGACCGCATCGTATTGCGGAGAAAGGAATGATAAAAAATGAAAAAACTCGGTTTTGGAACCATGCGTCTGCCGGTAATCGATGGCGATACGGCAAAGATTGATCTGGAGAAATTCTCCCAGATGGTGGATCTGTTTCTGGAGCGGGGGTTCACCTATTTTGACACCTCCTATGTCTATCACGGCGGCATGAGCGAGAGCGCCCTGAAAACCGCACTGGTGGACCGCTATCCCAGAGACAGGTTCACAATCACCACCAAGCTGCCGGTTTTCCTTCTGCAGAGCGATAGCGATACCCGGAAGTATTTCACCGAACAGCTGGGGCGGCTGGGCACCGGCTATGTGGACTACTACTGGCTTCACGCCCTGAATGCCGCCACGTATGCCCAGGCGGAGAAATTCCACGCCTTTGAGGAGATGCAGAAGCTGAAGGACGAGGGCAAGATCCGTCATTTGGGCTTCTCCTTCCATGACAGCGCCCAGGTTCTGGACCGTATTTTGACCGCCCACCCGGAAATGGAATATGTCCAGCTTCAGCTCAACTACTTTGACTGGGACAGCAATTCTGTCCAGGCCAAGGCCTGCTACGAAACCGTGGTGCGGCATGGCAAGCAGGTAGTCGTCATGGAACCCGTGAAGGGCGGCTCCCTGGTCCAGGTACCGGCGGAGGTAGAGCAGATGTTCCGTCAGAAACAGCCTGACCTTTCCAACGCCTCCTGGGCGATTCGATTTGCGGCAAGCCTGGATCACGTGCTGGTGGTACTCTCCGGTATGTCCAACCTGGAGCAGGTGGAAGACAATACTTCGTACATGGAGAACTTCGTCCCCCTGGATCAGGAGGAACAGGAGATCGTACAGAAGGCAGCGGCTGTGATCCGCAGCCAGCGGGAGGTAGACTGCATTTCCTGCGGCAAATGCACAGAGGTGTGCCCCAAGAATATTCCCATGGCGGATTACTTTGATATGTACAACGAATTCTGCCAGATGCATCACTATACCAACGGCATGGTCTATTACGGAGCCTTCCCCGCGGGGACAGGCAAGGCGTCTGCGTGTATCGGTTGCGGGAAATGTGAGGACGTCTGTCCCAAGAAGCTGCCGATTCAGGACCTTTTGAAGAAGGTATCTGCTGCCTTTGAGACCACCGCTCTGTAAGAGCAAAAAATAATCAAAATGGAGGAAATGAAAATGGAATTTGTGACATTGAGAAATGATGTGAAAATGCCCCTGTTGGGCTTCGGTGTGTTCCAAGTGCCAGATGCCGCCGAGTGCGAGCAGTGTGTTTATGACGCCCTGATGACCGGTTACCGCCTGATCGATACGGCGGCCGCCTACATGAATGAAGAAGCCGTGGGGCGCGCCATCCAAAAGAGTGGCATCCCCCGTGAGGAGCTGTTCATCACCACCAAGCTGTGGGTGCAGGACCAGGGATACGAGAGCGCCAAGCAGGCGGTGGAGCGGTCGCTGAAAAACTTGGGATTAGACTATCTGGACCTCTACCTGATTCACCAGCCCTATGGCGATGTGTTTGGTTCCTGGAGAGCTATGGAGGAACTGTATAAGGAAGGAAAGCTCCGGGCCATCGGCGTTTCCAACTTTACCGATGTGCAGTTGGCCAATCTGGCAGAGTTCAACGAGATTGCCCCGATGGTCAACCAGATCGAGGTCCATCCCTTCTGCCAGCAGACGGACAGGGAAGCCCTGTTGAATGAATACGGCGTACGGATGGAGGCCTGGGCGCCCCTGGCGGAGGCTAAGAACGGCATCTTTGAGAACGAAACGCTGAAAGCCATCGGGGCGAAATACGGGAAAACGGTGGCGCAGGTGATTTTGCGCTGGCACGTTCAGCGTGGTGTAGTGGCGATCCCCAAGTCGGTTCATAAGGAGCGCATCGAGGAAAACTTCAACATTTGGGACTTCCAGCTCTCCCAGGAAGATATGGACGCGATTGCCGCCCTGGATACGAAGGAAAGTCTGTATGGTTCCACCTTCACCAGCGCTGCATCGGTGAAAATGTTGAAAGGTCTGAAGGTCCACGACTGATTAAAAACTAAGGGCTTCCGTTCTTATTGAGCGGGAGCCCTTGTTAGAAAGAAAAATCCTATGGTGTGGAACTAAAATAAATCGCCAAGCGGTAATTACGAGTAACTTTTCTAAGAAAAAGTGATGTCACCGATCGTTTTTGACCGCACCTTTTTTATCTGTTTTGCTTTTTAGGTGAAAGACTTTAAGCTTCCGTCGTAAACTGGCTGTTATAGAGATTCGCATAAAAGCCGTTCTTCGCTAAAAGTTCTTCGTGGGTTCCCTGTTCGATGATATGTCCTTGGTTCATGACAAGAATTTTATCAGCATTCTGAACCGTGGAAAGCCGGTGTGCTACAATGAAGCTGGTTCGCCCTTTCATTAGTGTCTCAAATGCCCGCTGAATGCGCAGTTCAGTCATTGTATCAATTGAAGAAGTGGCTTCGTCCAAAATCAGCATAGGAGGCAGGCACAGCATAATGCGGGCGATGCACAAAAGTTGCTTTTGCCCCTGAGACAAATTGCCGCCCCCTTCTGCTATCACGGTGTTGTATCCTTCTGGCATACGCATAATAAAACTGTGCGCATGGGCCTTCTTGGCAGCAGCGATGATCTCATCATCGGAAGCGTCAGGACGCCCGTAGGCAATATTGTCACGTATGGAAGCAGACCTGAGCCATGTCTCTTGGAGCACCATGCCATAACTTGTACGCAGGGATTGGCGGGTGATCTGCCGGATATCGTGGCCGTCTACCTTTATGGAACCGTTTTGCACATCATAAAAACGCATCAGCAGGTTGATCAGTGTGGTCTTTCCGCAGCCGGTAGGCCCTACGATGGCAATGCGTTGACCGGGGGTGACAGAAAGGTTTAAGTTTTGTATGAGGGAAACCTCCGGCGTATAGGAAAAGTCCACGTGCTCCAGTTGGACACGCCCTTTCGGCTCTTTCAGCACAATGGCGTCCGCAGGCTCTGCCGGGGCGGAAGGCTCATCAAGAAGTTCAAAGACCCGGGCAGCCGAGGCAATAGAATTCTGGAATTCCGTCAGCACGCTGGTAATGTCATTGAACGGTTTTGTATATTGATTTGTGTAGCTTAAAAAGCTGGAGAGCTGCCCCACAGTAATACTCCCCGCAATAGCGGATAGGCCTCCGGCAATGGCAACACCAGCGTAAATCGCAGAGTACATAAACCTTGTAGCCGGATTGGTAATGGAAGAAAAGAAAGTAGCTTTCAGTGAATACTCGGACAAACGCTGGTTGATTTCATTAAATTCCTGATCGGCTTCCTCTTGATAGTTGAATGCTTGGACAACTTTAATTCCTCCCAGCATTTCGTTTGTAAATCCGGTCAGTTCTCCCCTCGTTTCGGACTGCATTTTAAACATGGAGAAGGACTTCTTTGAAATGAAATTCGCGATCACAAACGACAAGGGGCTTAGAAGCACAACAATCAGAGTAATCCAGGGATTGATACTGAGCATGAAAATAATCGTGCCAACAATGGTGGCGACACCCGTAAAAAGTTGCGTAAATCCCAGCAGAAGGCCGTCAGAAAACTGATCGATGTCTGTGATGATACGGCTGATCAGATCCCCAGAAGAATGCTTGTCAACATAGGACAGCGGCAGTTCCTGCAAATGGTTGAAAGCCTGGACGCGCAGATCCCGGACAATGCGATAGGTGATTTTGTTGTTGATATGGTTCATGATCCACTGCGCCACTGATGTAATGAAAATGGAAATCAGAATTCCGGCGATTACAGCCAAAAGCCGCTCGAAGTTTACTTGCCCTTTCCCGACGATGTAATCAACACCCCGTCCTGTCAGAATAGGGATATAAAGCGTCAGCCCGACGGTCAGAACAGACAGAAACAGGGAGAGAATTACAAGACCGCTGTATGGCCGTATATAGTGGAGAATCCGTCTCAATGTCTGCATATTTTTGCCTTGTTTGTCTCTTGTTTTATTATGCAATTTATTGTGCATTTGCCATATCCTCCTTTCCAACGTGCTGGGATGAACAGATTTCCTGATAGAGGTGGTTGGAGCGCAGCAGCTCCTGGTGGGTACCGTAACCGACAGGAGATCCGTCGTCCATGACAAGGATGTGATCCGCATTGCGGATGGCGGACACCCGTTGGGAGATGATAAAAACAGTCATATTTCCGGTGCTCTCTTTGATAGCTTTACGAAGTTTTGCATCGGTGGCAAAATCAAGGGCCGAAGCGCTGTCGTCAAGGATCAGGATGTCCGGCTGCCCAACTAAGGCTCTGGCAATTGTAAGACGCTGTTTCTGACCGCCGGATAAGTTGCTGCCGCCTTGCTGGATCATGAGATCCAGGCCTTTCTTCTTACTGTCCACAAACTCTCTGGCCTGGGCAATCTCTAAGGCCCGATAAATTTCTTCATCGGTGGCATCTCGTTTGCTCCACTGCATATTTTTCTTCAGAGAGCCGGAGAAAATGGTGGCTTTTTGCGGAACAATCCCTACATGCCTTCTTATGGAAGAGGGGCGCAGCGTCTTTATATCTTTGCCAAACAGACGAATCGTACCGGAAGTACAGTCATAAAATCTGGGAATCAGATTTGCCAAGGTGGATTTTCCAGAGCCTGTACCACCGATAATGCCGATGGTTTCACCGGGCATGGCAGCAAAACTGATTCCATGCAGGGTCTCCTCCTTGGAGTCGGCGTAAGTAAAGCCTACATTTTCAAAGGAGACCGCGGGCGAAGCTTCTACAACAGTGACCTCTTCTCCGGTATCAGTGATAGAAGGCTTCACTTCAAAAACGGCGTTGACTCTTGCAAGGCTTGCAAAAGCTCTTGACAAAAGAATGATGAGATTGGCCAGCTTTACGAGCTCCGTCAGTATTTGCGACATATAGTTAATTAAAGCGATGACTTGTCCCTGCGTTAAATCGCCTGCATTTACCTGGCGCCCGCCAAAATAAAGGACAGCGATGATCCCCAGATTGATGATCACATAGGTCAGTGGGTTTAATAAGGCGGAGATCTTTCCGACAAAAATCTGTTTTTTATACAAGCCGTCCGTCTCCTGCCGGAAACGTTCCTTTTCTTCTACTTGTCTTGCAAAAGCCCGCACGACTCGGATACCGAGCAGATTTTCTCTGGTACTGAGAAGCACCTTATCGAGCTGCTTCTGGACTTTTTTATAAAGGGGCATACTGGCAAGCAGGATCGCAAAAACCACGGCCAGCAGGACGGGAATGGTGACAACAAAGGGAATTGCCGCTTTGACATTCACTGTAAAAGCCATGATCATTGCCCCAAAAACAACAAATGGAGAACGCAGGAACAAACGAAGGAACATATTTAATCCGTTTTGAACCTGGTTGATGTCGTTGGTCATCCGGTTGATCAGCGTGGAGGTTCCTATGGTGTCAATCTCCCGGTATGAAAAAGTATTGATATGAGCGAACAGGTCACTGCGCATCGCCATCCCCGCACTGACGGCGGACTTGGCTGCGAAATACTGGGCAGTTAGTGAGAAGCCAAAACCCACGACGCCCAGAAGTATCAGGAGAGCACTCATTTTCCAAAGATAAGGGGCGTCATTCTGTGCAATGCCCACATCGATCATCCGCGCCACAACTAACGGAACAAAAAGTTCAAAGGTGGCTTCTAACATTTTGAATAATGGAGCCATGACAGTGATGAACGGGTGAGGCTTTACATAGTGTAGCAATCGATTCATTTTCCTCGTCCTTTCTGACGTGCGTACTTTTTTCTGGTTTCAGTTTTTGCTATTATAAGAATAAGTAATCGTTACCGGAAAGAAGGAAGCCCTATGAAATTTACCCAGCTAAAATATTTTCAGACTGTCTGTAAATATAATAATCTGACCCGGGCTGCCGAAGAGCTTCACATTTCTCAGCCGGGGCTGACACATGTGATCCATGAACTGGAGCAGGAATTTGATCTTACGCTTTTTCTCCGGCAGAACAAAGGCCTTATCTTGACAAAAAAAGGCCAGCAGTTTCTCAATGAGACCAATCTTCTGCTTGAACAGGTGGATTCTTTTGTCAGCCGCATGAAATTGCTTGGACAGGTCAATCAGGGCATTCAGTTCGGCCTTTCGCCAGCCAGTGCAACCTTATTTTTCCCGCCTATCCTGCAAGAGTTCCATCGTCAGTATCCACAAGTTAAAGTAGATGTCGTTGAAAACGGAAGCATGACAAACCATCAGCGGGTTCTGGATGGCAAACTTGACATCGCTTTGTTATCATCCGATTCTCCGATGTCTTCCGCCTTTGGCTCTTATAAGATAGCTGTCACAAGAATTTGTCTCTATCTTTCCAAAGAGCATCCCCTCGCGAAGAAGAAGATCGTTTCACTGAAAGATATTGGCGGGATTCCGCTTGTGCTGCTCTCAGAGGATTCCTTTTTGACAACAAATACTTTAAAAACCTGCGCCCAGTATAAGATCACGCCCAAAATCATTCTGACGACAAATCAGATCACAATCATCAAGCAGCTTATTCAAAATAATATAGCGGGGACGCTCCTGTTTCATGGGACAATTCCGGATGATACGCTGTATCAAGCCATTCCAGTTCAGGAATTTCGGAAAGCATATATCTATCTGGTATGGAACCAATACAATCCCGTCAGTACAGCAGTGAAACATCTCATAAAGGCTGCTGAAAAGGTATATCCGCGCCCAGTGGTTGATTCTTATTGTAATAGCCGAGATTTGGAAAATCAAATACTTAATAATTAGTCTGCGATAAATTTAATTTATGGCAAGACCCTGGATGGCTGAAAAAAAGGGGAGCAACCGCCCGTACACAAAAAATGCCAGGAACCTCGTCAGAGGTCCCTGGCAGGACGTTCGGTCCGCCTGCCGCAGAACAGAAATAGATTGTCCTCTCAGCTCTTGACCGAATTGCTGTGATAAAAATGGGGGCAGACCGGCGATTCCCCTTCGCAGATCCGTGCAGCCGCGGGCGATGCAGTATTTCCGAAAGCGAATATAAATCAGATCCTCTTTCACCGTTGGCGGCTTGATTTCCACGATTGGCTGCCGTCCGCTTTCTGCGGGGACATGTGCAGTTTCCGCAACCAGTCGTAAGGCTTTTTCCGAGATTCCGCTTTGCTGGCAGTACGCTTTGTTGCTCGGGCCACTGTTCTGGCGCTGCTGCACGCGGTATCCGTGCCCCCCTTATCGAACGACTTGATACCAATTAACATACTTTTCGGATTGTGTTTGTAACAAAACAGCAGTGGCTTGTGCCACTGCTGCCGGATCAAAATATGTTTTGCTTTGGACATGGAAATCGTCTTTACACCAAATTGGGCATTGATCCGATTTACGAAGCCAGTCCCTTTCGGCTCCTTTGGGGCGTTTTTAGACCTGTGCCTGCAGGATCTCGCAAAGTGCGCTGAGCAGGGACGCTTCCAGGTCGAGCGTCATCAGCGAGGAGAGGGCGTCCTGCGGCTGGGTTTCGACGATGGAAAGAATCTCCTGCTTTTTGCGATATTCCATCTGCGCGCGGTTGAGCAGACGGAAGACTTCCCGGCATACGTCGTTTCCTGCGGCGGAAAGGCCCTGTGGGAACGTGGCCACCACCTGCGCGGTGGTTGGAAGCTCGGGCAGCGCCACACGCAGCGTATGGGTCTCTGGGTCATAAGCAGTCCGCACAGACAATGGCTTTCCATCGGCCGCGACCTGCACGGGCGCTTCCCGCACGCCGCGCAGGACAATGCACCAGCAGCGTTTGGGCGGCAGCACGGAGAGATTTCCCGCCGGTGCATCAATCGTGAAAGATTTCCCGTCGCAGTAGGCCATGTGAGTCGAGGCCCAGTTCTCGTCAAGGTCAGTCGGGGTGTCTCCGCTGTCCTCCCACAATGTGAAGGAGCCGTCCGATCCGGGGAATACAAAGACTTCGAGCGCCTGTGGGTTCTGCACGTCGTTGGAAATTGTCTGATCAGCCTGCAGCGGGATGATGCCGCCTCCCCGTGCGAGAACCGGCATCTGCGAAAGCGGCCGCCAGAAAGAAAGCCTGCGCCCGCCGGAATAGATGCGCCCGGTAAAAGCGTCCACCCACACGCCTTCCGGCAGCCAGGCGTCGGCACGGGCCATCTGCACAACCGGGTCGCACTTTTCAGTGATCGGCGCGCACACGAGTTCCGTGCCAAAGGCGTACTCGTTGGGGAAGCTGTAGGTTGCGCCCGTCTGTGGGGAAAGCCAGTAAATCGGGCGCATCAGCGGCTGTCCTTCGCGGGTAAAGAGGCGGCCCATCGTGTAAAGATACGGCACGAGCCGGTGGCGCAAACGCAGAAACTGCTTCATCACCGCGCACGGTTCAGGGGGGAAGTTCCACGGTTCTTTACTGTTAAAGGGGCTTGAGGAACTGTGCAAACGGTTGATCGGGGAAAATACACCGAACTGCACCCAGCGTGTGGCGAGCTCGTCGTCGCGGTAACCCAGCATGTGCCCGCCGATGTCGTGGCTCCACCAGCCATAGCCGATGTTACTGGCTGTAACGGTAAAGTACGGCTGGAATCGCAGGCTTTCCCATGTGACGATCGTATCGCCGGAGAATCCGACCGGGTACCGGTGACTGCCCGGGCCGGCATAGCGGGAAAAGGTCATCGGGCGGCGTCCGC
Source organism: uncultured Oscillospiraceae bacterium (assembly GCA_900554535.1). GTDB lineage: Bacteria > Bacillota > Clostridia > Oscillospirales > Acutalibacteraceae > Caproicibacterium. The sequence goes on from USIA01000014.1 coordinate 15,074, forward strand.
GGCGAGCACTGTCGAGGTAGTGGAAGTGATTGAGCATCCACAATGGATCCAATCCGGGCACCTTTGAGTGTGTGCCCTGCTGCCAGTCGACCCACCAGAAGTCGACGCCCTCCGCTTCGAGGGGATGGTGCAGCTTTTCAAAGTAGGCCTCCAAAAACGTTGGGTTCGTCACATCGAACGGTACCGGTTCGCCGGAAGCGGGATCGATGCCCATCGCCTCTGCCACCTGCGGATAGGCCTTTTCAAAGGCGCGCACGCCGTCTGCCGGGTGGACGTTGAGTGTCACGCGCAGGCCATGCGCATGCAGCCAGTCCAAAAAGGCCGGTGGATCCGGGAAGAGGTCGCGGTTCCAGGTGTAGCCCGTCCAGCCAGAGCCATATTTCGGATCCACGTCGACCAGGTGCCAGTCCATGTCCAGCACAGCCACGGAAAACGGCACGCCCTCGCGGGAAAAGCGCTCCATCAAGTCCTGATACTCCTGCGCGGAATATTTGTGATAGCGGCTCCACCAGTTGCCCAAAGCCCAGCGCGGCAGAAGTGGTGTCTTCCCACACAGGTGATAGAAGTCGCGCAGGCACTCCTGGTAGCGGTAGGCAAAGAAGTATAGATCCTCGATGCCGTCCGGGCGCGGCTGAACCCACATGCCGAAGGGGTTTTCGGAGTCCTGCTGCAGAACCATGGAATGACTGTCATCGAGCACGGAAAAGCCGAAGCGGGAGATCAGGCCACTCTCAAGCGGGATCGCACCATCCGCCCGGTCAAGGGTGCGGGCTGTGCCGCCCAGGTCATGCAGCTTGTCGCCAAAGCGCCAGGTATTTTCCCAGAGACCGAGGCCGCCGTTCGTCTGGATCTGCAGGTTGTTAGGAGAAAAGGGCTTTCCGTCATAGGTCAGGTGTAAAAATTCGGTGAAGAGCTCGAGCACACCGTCGCGCCGGGAAATGTGAAACTCCGGCACCGGGAACGCACGGTTCCACACCGTCTGGGTAGCGCGGTCCTCAAAAGTGCCGGAAGGGTCATATTCCAGCCGCAGCAGTGCAGGCGTGAGTACCGTGATGCGCCAGCAATCGCCCTGCACGACGGCCTGCGGGGCGCTTACCGGATGGAGGTCCAACTGAAAACAGGTCTTGTCCAAACAAAACGCTTCCTTTCTTTTTGCGGGCTTGCGAACTGGCTGCCGCTTTCTCGCAAAGCCATTTTTCCCCTCTACTATAGAAGATGAGACATAAAAAAGTCAACCCTTATCGCAGAGTCGATGAACTACTTTCGGAAGATTACAAGCACGGAAAGGATGAGGAGTGTCGTCGCCCGCGAACGGCCCGCCGTGGTCCTTGTCGGTTTGTATATCGAATTCATTCGCCCCGTCCGATGAAAGCTGCTTTGGAAAATAAATGGAAATAAAAAAGCCCGACATCAACAGGAGAACTGTTGTGGTCGGGCCCATACCGAATCGGCATAAAGGCGATTTTGGGGTGGAACTTCCTACATCATGCATTTTCCGCACCAGCGGCACCCATTGCAAACATCTCTGCGCCTGCAAGAAGCACATCGCTTTTGCAGAGGAGCGGCTCCCTCTATCGATGGATATTGCAGCCCTGACCGCAAAGCCTGAACGTGCTGGTACGCTTTGCAGATATGATATTCTTTACCACCTTTCACAAAGACATTTCCGGTTCCGAAAAAGGAAAAGGGCGTGTTATATTTTTTACATTGTTCGTATAAGTCCTTCACCCATTCATAATGCAGCGGCCTTGCGCCTTCGTAATTTTCGCCGTCTGCCAAAACAGCCTCAAGCTGTCCTGTGGCAAGATATTTTTCCAAATTCACCTTCCCGATAAAAGGCGCAACCATAACGCCTTTGTGCTTTGCCGGAATTTCCAGTAAGACCGGCAGCCGCTCATCTGCCCGCTCCTGGTTTTCAGCTGTTATATTCATGGAAACATTCTCCCACCCGTCCAGCCAGTCCCATGGTAAACAGTCCCGAATCCGGTATGCGCGTTTTGTCAAAATCCAGAAATGAACATCCGGGCGCAGGCGGATCATATTCCAAACTTCGTCGCGCCAGGCGTCTGCCTCTTCCAGAAAAAAATCACTGGTCATGCAGACGCGGAGACGTTCGCCGCTCTTGACCTTGAAATTGCCATGCCGGTCTTTTTTCAGCGGCAGATTGAAATTCGTCTTGACTTTGTAAATCTCACTGCCGGATTTTCCACGCTCTTTATCCAGATAGAACATGTAGCAGTTTTCACAGCCCTCGCTGTATTTGCGACAGCCATGCCACGGGTTCCAAATATCACTGCTCACGATTGGATGCCTTCTATTTCATGCATCAGGCTGGCCGGCATACTGCGCGGGCCGCGTACAGCAAAAACGCCATGCTCTTTTAGCTTGTCCAGAGGCATCCAAGACGGGTCGTATTGCGCCAGCCGCTTGAGCCGCATCGCACGATGCATCCGGATTTTTCCGTTGTCATACTCGTAGGGGATCTCCACTTCCAGCGCCTGACACTGATAGAGAATCGCGGAAACTGGCGCAGTGACATACAGATAAACCAGATCGCCGACAGCAATATGATTGCTTTGCTTCCACAGAATTTCGTCGCTTTCAGAAAACGCCTTTCCCAAATCGTAGTATTTCGGATTTGCCGGAACAATCCACGCTTTCTGTAAGCCGTCGCCGCTCCGGCTTTTCTTTTGGCGGCTTGCTGTGCGCTCGAAACTCATGTCCAGCAGCGAAAAAATCGTTTCTTTGTCTACAGTGCCGTCCAAAAGAATCGTAATCCAGCTGTCATGGTTCATGTGATAGGCAGGCAGAAACCCGTCACTCATGCGGAGCGATCCGCTCAAAATGGGGTCACACTTTATGTCCAGGATATCGACGGTTTCGCCACCAGAAAGCCCCAGCCGTTTTCGGGGCACGTCCATAATCAGTCCATACCACTTTTTGCTGTCGGCGTGCCGGAGAACAGCGTAATTCGGCAAAGACCCCCACGGATAGTCCGCCTGTGTCCCGTACTTTTCGGCGGCAAATTGCAGCACATCAGCCCGGTAGGATTCAGGCCTTTTTGAGGTTGTCTTTTTCATGCTTAAATCCCCATACCATGATTTCGTAGAAAATCGGCATCAAATCCCGGCCTCTCTCGGTAAAGGAATACTCCACATGAGGCGGGATTTCATTATACTGCACGCGGTTGATAAAGCCGTCTGCTTCCAGCTCCCGAAGAGAATTGGTCAGCATGGTATTCGTAATGCCGGGCAGCTCTTTTTTCAAGGTCCCAAAGCGTGCCGTATCATGGATGCACAGTTCATACAAAATCTGTGTTTTCCATTTCCCCTGCAGCATCCGCAAAAGCGGCGTGACCGGGCAGTTGCCAAGATCGGTCACAATGCCCTTCTTTACATCCCGCAGATACTCCTCATATGTCATAATCTCTTTCATGGAAACGCCCCCTGAAGCAGAAATCATGGTACGCAATTTGATACTATGTATGAATATTCTGCGTACTTGATTTCTATTTTAAATATAGTATAATATTTGTACCAGAAATCGTCAAGTAGAAAGCGAGGAAAAGAAGATGGCATCTTTTACAATCGCCAATAAAAAAGTTTCCGTTTATCCGAGCGCGGCGCCTGATAGGCCGGTTGTGTACCTACAGATGTTTATGGACGAGGGAAGAAAGATTTATCAGATGCTTCAGGACAAAGGCTGTCCGGACTTTACGCTTGTCACCGTCAGCAACCTCGATTGGGATCACGATATGGCGCCGTGGGATATCCCGCCAATCTCAAAAAATGATACGCCGTGTACCGGCGGTGCGGATGACTATCTGCGGCTTTTGACGGAGCAAATCATGCCAAAGGCAGAGGAGGAAGTTCTGGGGACCGTTTTGTGGCGGGGACTGACCGGGTATTCTTTGGCCGGACTGTTCGCCGTGTATTCGCTGTATCAGACAGCGCTTTTTTCCAGAGCCGCCAGCATGTCCGGCTCCCTGTGGTTTCCCGGGATTCAGGAATACATTTTCTCTCATGAAATGAAACGCCGCCCCCAATGTCTGTATTTCTCCCTTGGAAACAAGGAATGCAAAACCCGCAATCCGTATCTGAAAACAGTGCAGCAGAACACGGAGGAAATCGAAGCGTTCTATCACGGCAAGGGCATCGACACGGTGTTTCAGTTAAATCCGGGGAATCACTATCAAAACGCGGCTGAGCGGACCGCGGCCGGGATTGCCTGGATTCTCGATCGATGACAAACAGCATGGAGGACAGGAATGGTGGATACAATTTACTCCCTTTTTCAAAATGTCGTTGCAGCGCATCGGCAGGAACCTGCGATCCTTGAAAATGGCAGAACGATGACTTTTGGCGAGCTTTCAGATCTTGTGGATCGGATTGCGTGCAGCTTTCCGAAAAAAATCAGCAGCATTGGCATCGTGATGCGCCATCGCGCAGAGATGATCGCGTCTATACTGGCCGTGTTAAAGTGCGGCGCGCGGTATGTTCCGGCAGAACCGGATTTCCCGACAAAACGAATCCACTATATGATGGAGGAAGCCGGGGTGGATTTCATCCTGACAGAACAGGCGTTTACCGATAAGTTGGATGGTTTCCCGCTGCGGCTGACGGATTGTGAGATTTGCGGTGTGGAAACGGCCGCAGAAGAAAGGACAGATGTGCTGGATCCGAACCGGCCCGCCTATGTGCTCTACACTTCCGGCACAACCGGGCGGCCCAAAGGCGTTTGTGTTGCAAACCGCAATGTGTGTCACTATGTCCGGGCATTTGCAAATGAATTTCATCCCGGCCCCGGGGACGTCATGCTGCAATATTCCGTGTGCTCATTTGATATCTTTGTAGAAGAAGTCTTTGCGAGCCTTTTAAACGGTGCAGCCCTGGCCATCCCGACAGAAGAAGAGAAAGCGACTGTCGATTCCCTGATGAAGTTTGTGGAGAAACATCATGTGACCATCATCAGCGGGTTCCCCTATCTTTTGGCCGAGATGAACCACTTGCCTAAAATTCCCTCGTCGCTCCGGCTTCTCATCAGCGGCGGCGATGTGCTGCGCGGGGTCTATGTCGATCGCCTGCTGGAGCAGACCGAGGTCTATAACACCTATGGCCCTTCCGAAACGACGGTGTGCGCTTCCTATTACCGCTGCAATGGCGGAAGGGTTTTGGCCGATGGCACGTATCCCATCGGGCATTCCGTAAAAGGAGCCGAAATCCGCATTTTAGACCAGCATGGAAAAGAGTGCCCGGCTGGGGAAACAGGGGAGATCTGCATTTACGGCGGCGGCGTGTCGCTTGGTTATATCGGCGATCATGCGGAAGAAAACAAGGCCTTTGAAAAGCTGCCAGACGGTCGTGTCATGTATCGAAGCGGCGATTTGGGGTACTTCCTTCCGAATGGAGAGCTTGCATTTCTCCATCGCAAAGATACGCAGATCATGATTTACGGGAAACGTGTGGAGGTATCGGAGGTGGAATCCCGGCTCTATCAATGCAGGGACGTCCAGCAGGCCATCGTCCGCGCTTTCACCGACGAAGATGGGCTTTCCTATATGACGGCTTATGTAGTCCCGTCAGACCAAAACCTGAAAGTCTCGGAGGTCAGAAAAGAACTGGCGGAAAACTTGACGGACTTCATGATCCCTGAATTTTTCGTGAAAATGCCGCGCATTCCTTTGAATACGAACGGCAAGCCGGACGTAACGAAGCTGCCGGTTGTGATGAAAGCGGGGCAGTATGATGGAAATTGAGATACGTCAAGCCGGCCTTGCTGACCTCGAACGCTTACTGGAATGGCGAATAGAAGTTTTACATGAAGTGTTTTCCATTCCGGAAAACCGGCCGATTCCGGAATTGGAAAAGGCGAACCGCCGCTATTATCAACAGGCTCTGCCAGCAGGCGGACACGTCGCCTGTTTTGCGTATGCCGGGAAAGAGATCGTCGGCTGCGGCGGGATTTGTCTGTATCAGGAGATGCCGTCGCCGGATAACCCCTCCGGGCAGTGTGCCTATTTGATGAACATTTACACCCGGCCCCAATTCCGCGGGCAGGGTGTAGGGGAAACGGTGATTAAATGGCTGATCGGGCAAGCCAGGCAGCGGAACATATCCAAGATCTATTTGGAAACGTCCGAAGCGGGCAGAAGTGTATACAAAAAAATCGGCTTTACCCCCATGCCGGATATGATGAAACTGCCTGCTGATGAAATATTGAAAACAAAAGAAGGCCGAAACTTTGGAGCCGATTGTAAAAGACATTGAAGTCAAAAACGGGACCGCAGCTGCTGGGCCATGCTCGACGAAGAAATGCGGCAGTTTACCAAAGAAGAAGGACTTTTGTATGTCCTTGATGACGATTCCATCAAGCGCCCCTTTGAGGACCCGCCCATTGTGGTGAACTACTTTTTTCATGAAGAGATGATACCGTCGGCAAAGAAAAAGAAATAATTCTATATTTTGCATCTTCTCCAGGTGGGCTGCAAACGGTTGGGGAATAGAATCTACGCCCATATCGGACCATGCATTTCTTGAAAAGGGGTTTATTTTATGTCCGTCAGTCTCACTCTGCTAAAAGAAATTATCCAGCTTTTTCTGATCATGCTGATGGGATGGATCGTTGTAAAAGTCAAACTGCTGAAATCAACAGACAGCCGCGTGCTCTCCGTTGTCATGGTCTATATTGTCACGCCATGCGTGATCATTAATGCCTTCCAAATTGATGCCTCTCCTCAAGTACAGAGCGGCCTGATCTACTCATTTGTGGTCGCTGTTCTGGTTCATGTGGTCTATCTTGCAGTTACAGCCCTGCTTGGGAAACCGCTGCGGATGGATGTACTGGAAAAAGCGTCTGTCATCTACACCAATGCGGGTATCCTTGTTATCCCGATCGTTAAGCTCCTGCTTGGCGATGAATACGTCATTTACTCATGCGCTTTCATCGTCGTCCAGCTTGTGCTGATCTGGACGCACTGCATTCGGCTGATATCAGGTTCGCAGCATTTCCAGATCAAGAAAATCATCTGTAATATCAATATTATCGCGATTATTGTCGGACTTGTCATCTTTCTGTGCGGAATCACGCTGCCTGGAGTTGTGCAGTCGGCAATTGACACGACCGGCTCCATGATCGGACCAATCGGCATGATGCTGGCAGGCATGGTGATTGCGGATAGTCCGATTCTGAAAATTCTGAAAAATGCCCGCAATTATCTGGTGGTTATCCTGAGACTCTTTGTCTACCCACTGATCATCCTTGCACTGCTTGTCCTGACCCATGCGGCAACCTTCATTCCGGATGGAAAAAATATTTTGATGACAGTTTTTATTGCCGCAATTACACCTGCATGTGCGACCGTTACGTCGCTGGCCCAACTGAACGGAAAAGGCGCCGCACACGCGAGCGAACTTTATGTATTAACGACGATCTTTTCCATCATTTCCATGCCTGTCATTCTAGGCCTGTATGATATTTTCATATAAATTCCATGTTTTTACATAGGCTGCCTTCGTGCGCTGTGCTTCTTAAGCAAAAAAGCGCTCTGTATCTGCGGGAATTTCGCAAATACAGAGCGTTTCGTTTTATCCAAGTCGATTAGAGCGTATAAATCTCCGGCTCGCTGGTAAAGGAGTAAATCGTGGCCGTGGCGTGCGTAAAGCGAAACACTACCATCAGGTTGTCATCCACCGTGTACATGCTGGAAAGGGCGGCCTTGTTATCCTCCATCATGGCCACACGCGCCTCGCGGCGGTCGTCCAGTTCCACTTCGCCTTCCACGCGAATCCACCGGCCCTTGTTCATGCCGCAGATTTCGACCTTGGGATTGTGGAGCATCTGCCGATAAACCTTCTTTTGGTTGTTGGTCACAATGTAGAGCTTGCCCTCATATTCGCACACCGCCCCGAAAGGCCGCACATGGGGCTGGCCGTCCTCCGAAGTGGCCAGGTAGAAGGTCCCGCATTGTTTCAAAAAATCCAAAACTTCTTTCATGGAAAAAACTCCTTTCGATTGTTGATTTTCTGCCTTACAACTGCTATTCTATAGACTGTGACAAAAAATACAAGTACGATATTTATTGATACTGATTTCAGGGAGGATACCATGGCGAAAAAGGAATTGTTTGGGCTGTGCCCTTATGTCACTTCACAAAAGGTCCTCACAGGGAAATGGTCGATGTACCTGATGTATTTGCTGTCAGGCGGTCCTGTCCGTTTCAACGAGTTACAACGGCGGATGCCGGAGGAAATGACCCACACGACCCTTTCCAGGCAGCTGAAAACGCTGGAACAGGAAGGGCTGATCATTCGGAGAGAATACCGGCAGATCCCCCCGAAAGTGGAATATGAGTTGAGCGAGATCGGAAAGAAGTTCGATAAAGTCCTCGCGGCCCTGGGCGAATGGGGACAGGAATATATTGCCTATATGCACGCGCAGAAGGACGAATCAAAAAAAGAATTGCAAAAATAACGCAAAGGAAATGTGGAAGCGCCGCAATGCCGTCACGCACTCTGGCAATCAGCGCGGCTGGTTTCTGCATCCTAAATATAGAACTATGCCCAAATCCGACTTGCCGTTGCAGGGGCTTGTGGCGTATAATAAAACTATCTTTTGAAAGGTGGGGAAACTTCAATATGGCTGAAATTGCTGTCATTTTTTATTCGTATACCGGACATACCCGTGCGCTGGCACAAAAGAAGGCAAAAAAACTCAATGCAGATCTGTTTGAATTGCAAGAGGCGAAGAAACGTTCCAAGGTGAACGCCTTTCTAGCGGGATCCCTGGCCGCAATTCGAAATAAACCAGCCCATTTGTCCAGCCCTGTTCCGGATCTCTCCGGCTATCAGAAGATCGTGCTTCTATGCCCGATCTGGGCCGGCCACCTCGCTCCGCCGGCCAACAACGTCATTGAGGCGCTGCCATCTCACAAAGAGGTACAGGTATTCGCCGTTTCGGCCAGCGGCGATTCCTCCGGCAGCAGAGACAAGACCATTGCGCGTTTGAAAGCAAAGGGCTGTACTGCCGTGCAGTATCAGGATGTCAAATCATCCAATATCTCTTAAATCATGGTGGTTACCTGTCAAATCCTTTCCCCGGTGGGGCCCCTGCAACTGGAGGAGAATGGACAAGCAATCACACGGATTGCGTTTGTAGAAACAAAACTGGAACGCGAAACTGCACCACCGACACCCTTGCTCGCAGCTGCGGCAGAACAGCTGGAAGCCTATTTTGCGGGCAGGCTC
>USIA01000015.1 GCA_900554535.1 uncultured Oscillospiraceae bacterium
TCCTCCTTTGTCAGCTGACTGGATGCAATTTCATAATAGGTGGGGCACGTCTTGAGCAGCTGCTGATGCGTGCCGCGGCCGACGATTTTGCCTTCGTCGAGTACAATGATCTGCTCCGCGTCCAGAATGGTGGACACGCGCTGGGCCACCAGCAGAACGGTCGCGTCGCCTGTCTGTGCTTTCAGCGCTTTGCGCAAAGCAGCGTCTGTTTTGAAGTCAAGTGCAGAAAAGCTGTCGTCAAAAATGAAGATTTCCGGCTCCTTCGCTAAAGCACGCGCAATGGAAAGGCGCTGCTTCTGCCCGCCGGAAACATTGCTGCCGCCCTGGGCGATCGGCGTCTGCATCCCCTCGGGTTTGGCATCGATAAATTCCGTGGCCTGGGCCACTTCGGCAGCGGTGCGGATTTCTGCATCAGTAGCATCTTCTTTGCCGTAGCGGAGGTTCGAGTCAATGGTGCCGGACAGCAGCACGCCCTTTTGCGGCACATAGCCGATACGCGCATGCAGGTCATACTGCTGCACCTCGCGCACATCGCGTCCATCAACCTTGACGCTTCCTTCTGTCACATCGTAGAAACGCGGAACCAGGTTAACAAGCGTACTCTTGCCGGAACCGGTCGAGCCGATAAAGGCCGTGGTCTGGCCCGGCTTTGCTGTAAAGCTGATATCGTGCAGCACGTCTTCCTCTGCGCCCTCATAGCGGAAGCTGACATGGTCGAATTCGACCCAGCCCTTCTTTTCCGGGACAAAGTCCTTGGGGTCCTTGGGGTCTTGAATGCACGGTTCTGTCTCCAAAACATCTGCGATACGGCCTGCCGAGACCGAAGCACGGGGCACCATAATAAAGATGACCGAAATGAACAAAAAGCTCATGATGACTTGCATCGCATATTGCATATAAGCCATCATGTCGCCGACCTGCATTTGGCTCTGCGCAATCTGGTGTGAGCCGATCCAGACGATCAGCAGGGAAACGCCGTTCATCACAAACATCATCACGGGCATCAGGACCGTCATGACGCGGTTGACGAAGCGCTGATTATCAGTCAAGTCGCGGTTTGACTGATCAAAGCGCTTTTCTTCAAAAGCCTGGTTGCTGAAAGCGCGCGTCACCATCAAGCCGGTCAGGTTTTCACGTGCGACCAGGTTCAACCGGTCAATCAGCTTCTGCATCTTCTTGAACTTCGGCATGGCAATGGAGAAAACGACGCCAATGACACAAAGCAGAACAATGACCGCCAGGGCAATAATCCAGGTCATGGACACGCTCTTGCGCACAGCCATCGTAATGCCACCGATTGCCATGATCGGCGCATAGCACAGCATGCGGATGCCCATCATGACAACCATTTGCACCTGGGTGATATCGTTGGTCGTCCGTGTAATCAGGGAAGCGGTGCTGAATTGGTCGAACTCGGCATTGGAAAAGCTCTCGACGCGGTGGAACAGGTCACGGCGCAGGTCGCGTGACAAGCCCGCGGAAATGCGTGCAGCCAGCAATGCCACACAGATCGCAGAAAGCGCGCTGACCAGTGTGATCAGAAGCATCCGCAGGCCCTCTTGCCAAATATAATGCGTCTCCAGGGCGTCCGTATCCACGCCCAGCTCTTTGTACATGGCCTTTACCAACACGGTACCACTTTGCAGCTTCATGGAGTCCTGCGTGCCCTGTGCCTTTTGGCGCGCGTCGTCAATCGTCTGTGCGGGCAGCTGTTGCAGCACGGGCGCCATCGCATACAATTTTGTAAGGTCAATGCCGCTCAAATCCGTTTCGCCGTTGGCATCCGTTGCCGCGGTTTCCTGGCCGGATTGTTTTTGCAGGCTTTGCAGGGTGTTGATGAATGTCCAGGTGACCTCGCCAAAGAGATTGCTCACAGCGGTCCGGTCTGCGTTGTCCTGCAAGACATAAATGTCTTCATCCGCACTCTTGGGATAATCCTCTTTGCGGGAGCCGTCCTGTACAAGCGTGTAGCTTTTCTGAATCTGCTGCTTTTGCGCATCTGTCATGAAAGTCTCAAAAAACGCCATTCCCTTGGCGCTGACTGCGTTCGGCGCAGCATCCTCAATGCCGCCCTGCTGGATGCCGACGTTCACGATGTCGCTCATATAATTGGGCAGCGATAGATCGCACATCGCCTGCAAAAAGAGCAGCAGCACAGCCAGGATGAACGGGCCGAGGAATGCCTTAAAATATTTCGCGATTCTATTCATCGGGTTTTCCCTTCCTGTACTCAGATTTTTTGGATGGTATCTGATCGAGTTCGCCTTCCATAGCTTCCGAAAGCTTCTCAACCAGGGTAATCAACCGTTCAAAGTTCTGCTCGCCCATCTGGGCGATCATGTGGCGCATCCGGCTACGCATGCCGCTGGTAATCTGGGCGTAACGCGCCTCTCCCTCTTCGGTCATGCGTACATAGACAACCCGCCGGTCCTCTTTATCCGGCAGGCGCTGAATGAAGCGTTTGTCATCGAGGGCCTTGAGCAGCTGGCTGACGCCTGAGCGGCTGATGCGCATGTGCTGTCCCAGATCGCTTGCGCGGATTCCGGTGTCTCCCTGCAGCCGCATAATATGATTGAGCATCAAAAATTCGCCTGTGGTCAGCCCAGTCAGTTCGGCATGTGACAGAGCGCTGGCATCTGTGCGCAAGCGGCACAGAGCGCTCATAAAGCGTCTGCCTTGTTCGCCTTCCATAGATTTCCCTCCTTTCGGATATAGTTTTATGAAATAAATAGTTTAGAAAGATAAATAATATGGGTTACTTCACTATTATAGAGTTCTTAAACAAAAAGTCAACCATTTACAGCCCTAAAATTGCGCCAGATTTGTTTTAAAATTTGTACAGATTTTTCATTTAGCGTTCTTGTTTTCACCGCCAGTACCGAGCCATACAAAATTCTGTACTTTTTCAGGTGCTTTTGTTATACTAAACGGGGGTGAATTCCATGCGGGAAATACTTCTGCGCGGCCAGCGGATTCGCTATCAACTGGAGCGCAAGGCAGTCAAATACATCAATCTGCGCGTACATACAGATGGCACCGTATGGGTGTCCGCAAACCGGCATGTACCGCTGGCACAGGTGGAGGCCGTGCTGCGGGAAAAGGAATCGTTTGTGTTAAATGCCCGTGCAAAAATGGCGCACCGAAACGCTCTGGCCCCGCCTCCGAAAGCATATATTCCGGGTGAGCAGTTCCGCATCTGTGGGGAGCTGTTTACATTGGAGCAAGGGACTGCGCCTGGTGTGCATGCGTCGCGGGGCGTATTGCGATGCGGTCCCGGCGACCTGCGCGCACAAGTGCAACAATGGATTGCTCAAACGTCCCAAGCCATATTTGCAAAAGCAGCGCAAACGGCAACCGCCTTATTGGCGGAGGAACCGATTCCTGTCCCAGTGACCCTAAAAATGCGGCGCATGGTCTCGCGTTGGGGCAGCTGCAACCCTGGGCGCGGGATTGTGACGCTTTCTACGCGGCTGCTGGAAACGCCCCTGCCTTGCATAGAGGCAGTGGTGCTGCATGAGTATGTTCATTTTCTACATCCGGACCATTCGGCACACTTTTATGCCATGCTGGAACGTTACATGCCGGATTATCGCGTCCGCATAGCGCCATTACGCGGCGATGCCTATCATATTTTTTATAACGAGTAGGAAATCTGTTTGGTTTTGACGGAAATTTTCAATTTTCAGTTGACAATTATCTCGTGACCTGCTATAATAGAAAAGCTCTTTGAGCGATACACGACAGTTTCTGTATGAATCATTAGCTCAGTCGGTAGAGCACCTGACTTTTAATCAGGGTGTCCGGGGTTCGAATCCCCGATGGTTCACCAAAAAATTCCGCATGGTTAATCCGTTTTCCCGGTTTGGCTATGCGGATTTTTTGTTTAAAAATTGACTACCTTACAAAATGCCCCTGACCTACCGTAACGGGTAAAGCCAGGGGAATTTTCTTGTGTAATTAACTTGTGCGGCTAACTTGTGCGGCTCATGCCGTGTTCTTCTGCCCACCTCGCGTTGTTCCAGCGGTCCATCGTGCCCACAAGATAAGGATAACCCGTGATGCGGCGAATGTATTCAAATCGGACGCCTTCGCTAACAGTGCCATTATATGCGCTTACATTTTGCTTAGCACCTCACGATTTCCGGCTTTTCCCCTGCTGCCTTTTGAACGTATATGACATAAAAATGCTCCCCCCATAAGAATAACAGTGTTTCCTTTCACTGTCTCTCATGGAGGGAGCATATCCTGTTTAACGGTGGATCTTTTGCGGGATAAATACTTTCTTAATTAGTCGAGCTCCAGTTTGCCAGTATACAACTGATAATACGTTCCGTGCTCGGCAAGCAGCGAGTCGTGTGTGCCGCGCTCAATGATGCGGCCGTGATCCAACACCATGATAACATCGCTGTTGCGGATGGTCGAAAGGCGGTGGGCAATAACGAACACGGTTCTGCCCTTCATCAAATTGTCCATGCCCTTCTGCACAATCCCCTCTGTACGGGTATCAATACTGGAAGTCGCCTCATCCAGGATTAAAACAGGCGGATCGGCGATGGCCGCTCGGGCGATTGCCAGCAACTGCCGCTGGCCTTGAGACAATTCCTCGCCATCTCCAGTCAGCATGGTGTTATAGCCCTTCGGCAACATATTGATAAATTGGTCTGCATGCGCCAGCTTCGCCGCCGCATGGACCTCCTCATCTGTCGCATCCAGTTTGCCATAACGAATGTTATCGTAGATCGTTCCGGTAAACAGGTGCGTGTCCTGCAAAACAATGCCCAGAGAATGGCGCAAATCCGCTTTCCGGATATCCATGATGCTGATCCCGTCATACAGAATCTTCCCCTGCTGAATATCGTAGAAGCGATTGATCAGATTTGTAATGGTCGTCTTACCAGCACCCGTAGAACCGACAAACGCCACCTTCTGGCCAGGCTCTGCATACAATGTAATATCGTGCAGGACCATGTGATCGTCTTCATAGCCGAAGCTCACGTCGTCGAACCGCACATCGCCTGTCAGTTCGGTATACATTGCGTTGCCCTGCTTGCGCGGATCCTTCCAAGCCCACATGCCGGTGCGTTCCTTGCTCTCGGTAAAGTTGCCGGCAGCGTCTTTTTTCACATTGACCAGCGTGACATAGCCTTCATCAGCTTCCGGCTTTTCGTCGAGCATGTTGAAAATGCGCTCAGCGCCTGCAAGTGCCAAGATGATGGAGTTGGACATCTGTGCCACCTGCATGAACGGCTGTGTGAAGCTCATGGTAAATTGCAGGTAAGCAGCCATGGTGCCCAGCGTAATGTTGCCAATGCCAGCGATAGAAAGCGCGCCGCCCAACATCGCTGTCAGCACGAATTGCAGATTGCCGATATTGCCGATCACCGGACCCATGAAATTCGCAAAGGTATTCGCGTTTTTCATGCTTTCATACAGCTGTTCATTTACCGCGTCAAACCCTTGCTCAGCCACTTCTTCATGGTTAAAGACCTTGATCACGCGTTGGCCGTTCATGTGCTCCTCGACGTAGCCTGTTACATCGGCCAGGGCGAGCTGCTGCCTGAAAAAGTTTTTGCCGCTGCGCTTGCCAATTGCACTCGTAACCAAAACCAATACGACAACGACGGCAATCGCCAACAGCGTCAGCAGCGGACTGAGCACGAGCATGGCGATGAAGGTTGCCACAATTGTGATAAGAGCCATCAAAACCTGTGGCAATGCCTGGGAAATCATCTGCCGCAAGGTATCGGTATCGTTCGTATAAAGGCTCATAATCGAACCATTGGTATGTTGATCAAAGTAGCGAATGGACAATTTCTGCATATGGTCAAACATTTCGTCGCGCAGGCGCTTGAGCACGCCCTGCCCGATCCGGACCATCATGCGCATGTAAATAAACGTTGCGACAACACCGCACAGGAAGATTGTTCCGAGCACCATCAAGGCCCGGTAAAATGCCTCCAAGCCTGCCACATTATCGGCATGCCCAATCAGCGGAGTAATGTAATCATCCAGCATAAACTTCAGGGAAAAAGAAAGGGAGACCATTGCCAGTGCACTAATGATAATGCAGACGAAAACAACGACTATTTCCTTTTTGGACGTCGAAACAATGTATTTCATCAGCCGCCCTGCTGTTTGAAGTGTGTGCTTATTGCTCTTTTCTTTTGTCTTTTTCTCAGCCGGCAAGATCATCACTCCCTTTCACTTGAGAATAATAGACCTCTTGATAAATCTTGTTCGTCTTAAGCAGCTCCTCCGAAGTGCCGATACCGTCGATACGGCCATCATCCAGCACGATAATCATATCCGCATCCTCCACAGACGAAATACGTTGGGCGATGATGATCTTCGTTGTGTTCGGGATCTCCTCCCGGAACGCCTTGCGGATCAGCGCGTCGGTCTTCGTATCCACAGCACTCGTAGAATCGTCCAGGATCAGAATCTTTGGCTTTTTCAGCAGTGCGCGGGCAATGCACAGGCGTTGCTTCTGGCCGCCAGAGACGTTGTTACCGCCCTGGTCGATCATCGTGTCATACCCATACGGGAACTCACGGACAAAGCCATCTGCCTGCGCGAGCTTGCAAACGTGCTCGACCTCTTCGTTGCTGGCGTTTTCATCGCCCCAACGGACGTTGTCATAGATTGTTCCGGAGAACAACACGTTTTTCTGCAGCACCACAGACACCTGGTCGCGCAAGTCTTTCAGGTTATAATCGCGCACATCGATGCCGCCAACCTGAATGCTGCCTCCGGTTACATCATAAAGCCGCGGGATCAGCTGCACCAAGGTGGACTTTGCGCTGCCTGTGCCGCCGATGATACCTACGGTCTGGCCCGCTTCGATATGCAGGTTGATGTCCTTCAGTACCGGATTGCCTTCTTTTCCACCATAGCTAAAGTCAACATGCACAAAGTCAATGGCCCCATTCGGAACTTCCTGAACCGCATCCGGCTTATCGCTCATCTCCGGCACTTCTGTGAGCACTTCTTTGATACGCTCGGTGGATGCCCCTGCGATCATATTCATCACAAACACAAAGGATACCACCATCAATGCCATCAAAATCTGCAAGGAATACGACATGACGCTCGTCAGGTCGCCAGGTCCCATGCTGCCGTTCATGATGGATGTGCCGCCAAGCAGAATGGCGAGCAAAACGACTGCATACATCACGAACTGCATAACCGGCGAGTTCAAAGCAACCAAACGTTCTGCTTTGGTGAACAGCTTAAAGACCAACTGCGAGATTTTCTGGAATTTTTCGTCCTCGTGCTCCGCACGCACGTAGGCCTTTACAACGCGAGATGCATTGACATTTTCCTGCACCACATTGTTGAGCACATCATATTCGTCAAAGACTTTTATGAAGTGCTTATGGGCCATCTTTGCGATAATAATCAATGCGCCGCCAAGGATCGGGATTGTGCACAGCAAAAGTATTGCAATCTGCCCGTTAATCGTGGCCGTCAGCAGTAACGCCAACACGATCATCACGGGTGCGCGCACCAGCAGACGGATGGTCATCATGTAAGCCATCTGGATGTTGGTGATATCCGTGGTCATACGCGTTACAAGACTTGACGTCGAAAAATGATCGATATTTTTAAAGGAAAAGGTCTGCACCTTATAAAAAATATCGTGGCGCAGGTTCTTTGCATAGCCAGCACTGGCCACTGCTGCAAATTTACCAGACAAAGCGCCAAACAAAAGGGCAAGCAGAGCCAGTACAATCAAGATCAGGCCCCGCTGTATGATAAAATTCATATTGCCCTTCATGATGCCGGTGTCGATGATCTGCGCCATTTCAAACGGGATCAAAACCTGCATCAATACTTCCAGGACCACAAACAGAGGCGTCAAAAACGACTCTTTTTTGTATTCCCGAATTGACTTCATCAGTATTTTGTTCATAGAATCTTCATTACCCCCTTGGTTCTTTATGTCCGATTGCCCGCCTCTGGCGGAGAAAGGTTCCGGAGCATTTTCTGCAAAACACAGGTGCACTGGTGTAGTTCCGCATCTGAGATGCCCTGGAGCAGCCGCTTCTCCATCTGCTGGATATTCTCCAGGATCTTCGTCCGCAGCGCTTTGGCCTTTGGCGTTGGGACAATTTTTTTCAAACGGGCGTCTTCCGCCACGCTTTCCCGGCGGATGAAGCCGTTGCGCTCAAGCAGCTGCATCATGCTCGTCGCAGTCGACCTCCGAACTCGAAATTCCTCTTCCACGTCCCGCTGATACAGGTCGCGGCGTATGGATTCCATCAGGATAAACTGCAGCACATGCTTCTGCATAGCCGTCAGGCTCCTATCCTCCCCTGGCATAAAACTCTGCCGCTTGAGCTGATTCGACAGCCTGTGAATCATACGGCCGATGTGGGGTTCACCAGCCTCCTCGCACATTTGCATTTCCCCCCTTCTCCGCGCTTATCTGCGGCCCGACGAAAGCCACGGTTGGTGCATGTGGAAGCTATTAGTTAGCATTCTAACAGCTTGGCGTTTCTAGTATACGACGCTTCACTAAAATTGTCAACCACAAAAATATACATTTATATAGTAAAAAATATCAAACAAAAACTGGGTTGTTTTTGGCGAAATTTTTTCTTTTTACAAGGCAAAAATTTGGAAAGGCAATTGTATAAGTTCTTCCTAAATAACCAATTCTATGTATCGAATTCAGATAGGGATTTCCCATTTCAAATCGCCGCTTTTGCGTAGCAAGTCCTGTGTTTTTACGTCACGTATAAAAAGTCAATCGTTTTATGAAACTTTTTGCCGATTTTGCACGTATATTGATTGACAAAGAAAAATTTTCTGTCATAAAATAGAATTTAGGAGATTTCGCTTGCGCGCTGGACTTGTAAAAGATCATCAGATATTACGGGATTAGGAGGAAATTATGCAACCATTCCGCTGGAAACGCATTTTTGCCGTGCTGCTTTCCGCTGCACTTGTCAACGCTTCTCTGCTGCCATCCGCCGCAGCAGAGGATCTGGATTCGCCAACCGAAACTGTATCGGCCGCTGCTTCTTCGGAAGTATCTCAACCGTCTGCCTCGTCCACCCAGCCTGTCGAGGATGAAGTATCCTCATCCGAGCAGTCTGCCGCCTCGTCGGCCCCTTCCTCGACGGCGTCTTCCGCTCCGGTGGCCCCCGATTCACAACCGGATTCGGACGCGCCCTATGTCAAGTCCGACACCACAATCGATTTCACAGTTACGCAGGGGCAAACATACGCGTTCCGTTTTGAGGTAATTGGAACACACGCCAATCCAAACATTGCCGCAGGAAACGGGGCAGTTCTGCGAACCGAAGAAGTCAAAAAGGTTATCGAAAACGGCAACGACGTGTATTACTTTAAGGTTCGTGCCACAGGCAATGTGGGAGAGGCCAGTGCCGTCTATACCACACTGCCGGGTCAGAACCCGGTCAAACACTGCGTGATCCGCGTGAGCGCTCCGTATGTCAAGTCCGATACTACCATAGATTTCGCTGTCAAGCAAGGAAACACCTACGCTTTTCGATTCGACATCATCGGTCCACAGGGGTTACAGCCAAACATTACCACCGGCAATGGCCGCGTACTACAAACCGAGAACGTCCGCAAGACGGTTGAAAATGGACATGATGTATATTTCTTCACGGTACGCGCCATCGGCAAGGTGGGCGAAGCCAGTTCAGTTTATACCACGCTGCCTGGACAAGCGCCTGTCAAGCATTGTATGATTTGCGTGGCAAAACCGGACCCGCCCCCCGCTAAAGTTAAGCTGAATGTCCCCTATATCAGTCAGGTCGGCTTATTGCCGACTGGCTGTGAAATCATCAGTGCCATGATGCTGATGAAATATTGGGGCGTTTCGGTGAGCACCGATACATTTCTCTCCAAAACAAAACAGGGCAGTCTTTATATGAAGAACGGCCGCCTGACCGGACCAAGTCCAGATGAGGCTTTTGTCGGCAATCCACACTCCTCCAGCGGCTTTGGCTGCTTCCCGCCCGTTATTGTGGATGCACTGCGCAAGTTAATGCCCAGCCAATTCAAGGTTACCAACACGACGGGCACCGCGCTGGACACGCTGGCAAAGACGTATCTGCCCAAAGGGCAGCCTGTCCTGATTTGGGCGACCATGAATATGACCGCGCCTTATAACGGCCGTTCCTGGGTCGTTGCGTCCACGGGGAAAACGTTCACCTGGCCCGCCCGCGAGCATTGCTTGGTCCTGGTTGGCTATGACGCGAACGGCTACTGGCTCAATGATCCCTACCAAGGCAACGGCGTCGTGTATTGGAGCAAGAGCACCGTGGACCTGCGCTATCGCCAACTCGGCCAGCGCAGCGTGGTGGTCACCAAATAAATACGATTCGACCGCAAAAACCGCCTCCGGCTATTCAAAACCGGGGGCGGCTTTTTCGTCTTATCGAATTTGGCAAGGAGCAGCTGTTTCGCTGCCGCTGTCTGCATTTACTTTTGCGGTCTATGTGTGAACAGCGCATCGCCTGCAATCGTACCTTGTAAAATGTCTATGGCTATACTGAAACAGCCGGCAACGTGCGGTTCAGGCCGGCAGGCGCTTCCCAAAGTCTGCATTCGTCCAGAAAATGGCAGCTGCAGGCCGCAAAAAGCGGGACGGGCTGCTGAGATGCGGCCCGTCCGCTCTTTCAAGCGCTACAATAGCGCCATCATGTATTTTGCAATTCCATCGTTTCGCCAAAATCCTGAATCATGTCCGAAGACGGCAACAGATCCTTACAGTCCAGATACACCCGCCTGTTGGTAATGCGATGCGTCAAGACAATACGGGTTTTGTTTTGTGACTGTGCCACGCCGGTCACCTTGAATTTTCCAGTGCAATCAACCGGATCCTGCACAACACCGTCTTGGATGGGCAGATGCAGGCGTACCATTTCGCCATACCCGATATCCCCGACAGCCTCGATCGAATTGCCTGTGTATGTAACGGTTACCGCCGGATGGGAAACAGTTGTAACTTCTGACATTTGTGCTTCTCCCTCTCCCAAGAAGGCAGCCGTCACACTGGAAGCTCGGGATTCCAATCCGAAGCATGCCACAACAGCTGTCCATCCTACCACTGCGACGGCCAAAACAGCCGCTAGAATCACCTTTCCTTTTTTCATGATGCGCGCTCCTCTCCCACACATTGCGTTTATAGAATGTTCGAATTCTTTGGGATGCATCATCTCGTGTTTCTCGCAAGTTTTAGGCTTTGGTAATTATCAATTTATGCATCTAGTATATGCCTATTCAACACTTATGTCAATGGATTATTGAAAATTTTTAGAAAATTCGCCCATTCAAATAGTCTGGACAGAAAATGCTTTTTATAAAATTCATTTGCGCAAGAAACGATTTTACTTTATAATGATGGCATTGCAAAGGAGGAAGGCGCGATGAAGCTGGGGATCATAACGGATATTCACAACAATGTGATCGCCTTGCAGGCAGTTCTGGGCCGCTTGCAAGCGGCTGGCTGCAAACAACTTGTCTGCTGTGGAGACATCGTCGGCATCGGTCCGTTTCCTGAAGAGACGGTCCAATGCATAATGCGGATTCCCCATCTGATTGCCGTGCGTGGAAATCACGAACGGTATCTGCTGGAAGGCATGTCAGACTGTGTGCCGAACGAAGAAGGCATGGGGTATGAGGAAATGCAACAGCACCGGTGGGAGCTCCGCCAGCTCTCGGCAGCGTCCATGCGCTTTTTGGAAAAACTTCCCTACGATGCCTGCTTGACGGTGGAAGGCAGGCGTATCATGGTGCTTCATTATGCAATGGATGCCCGGCACCGCTATATCAACTGCGTCCCTCGCCCGGACGCGAGCACACTGCCCCGTATATTTTCCGAAATTCACAAAGACGTCGTGCTGTATGGCCATGATCATACCCGCTGTATTTGCCAAGCGCAGGGGACGCTGTACGCCAACTGTGGATCGCTCGGCTGCCCGGCGCCAGATCACAACATCGCACGCGCCGGCATCATGGAGTTTACAGACGGGAAGCTTTCCTTTACCCCGCTCGAGGTTCCATATCCAGTGGAAGAGGTTCTCGCGGCAATCGACCGGCTACAGTATCCGACGGCCGATGAAATTAAACGCATATTCTTTGGTGTCCAATAAAATAGTCCCTAGAAATATGAAAAGGCTACCCGGAAAAATCCAGGTAGCCTTTTCACATATTTAGCAAAAGGAAGATGTTGTCAGAATTAAAGTTCGCAGACCTTATCCGGGTTCAGGAGGTTCTTCGGATCAAATGCCTGCTTGATCTTGCGCATGAGTTCCATGGAAACCGGCGGCAGGGACTCATTGAGGTACTGCTTCTTTGCAAAGCCGATACCATGTTCGCCGGAAACCTGGCCGCGCAGTTCACGACCCTTTGCATACAGTTTATCCATGACCTCGTTGAGCTTCTTCTTCCAGTCATCCTCGGACAGCTCATCGCGCAGAATATAAATGTGCAGGTTGCCGTCGCCCGCGTGGCCGAAGCTCTTTACGCGGATGTTATACTCCTTGGCCAGCTCGTGGCTGTATTCCACCAAGTCGTTGATATGGCTGCGCGGCACAACGATATCGACCTCGTCCATCTCGGAGGTAGAAGCCTTAATTGCCTCCAGCAGCGCGCCACGCGTCTTCCAAATGGTTTCGTCGCGGTCCTCTGTGTCGGAGATCAGCACGTCCAGCGCGCCCTGCTCCAGGCACAGCTTTGCGGTGCTGTCATACTCCTGCTCGACTTCTTCCGTAGTGTTGCCGTCGAACTTCAACAGCAGGTATGCATTGCCCTGATGATCCGGGAACTGCTTGCCCAGATACTCCTCAGCATCACTAATAACTTCGCTTTCCATGAACTCAATTGCCGTCGGTGCTGCATTGGACTTAACAATCAGCGGCACCGTATCGATGGCCTTTTTCAGAGTCGGGAACGGAATCAGCAGGCTGATGGTCTTTTTCGGCAGCGGCAGCAGACGGAGAATTGCCTTCGTCACAATACCCAATGTGCCTTCGGAACCGATTATCAGATCCTTCAGATCATAGCCTGAGCTGTTCTTCACGACCTTGCCGCCGAGTTCCATAACCGTACCGTCGGGCAAAACAACTTCCAAACCGCGGACAAAGTCGCGGGTCACGCCGTATTTCACAGCGCGCATACCGCCTGCGTTGGTGGAAATGTTGCCGCCGATCGTTGCGGACTTCTCGCCCGGATCCGGAGGATAGAAGAAGCCTTTCTCCTCCACATACGGCGCGATTTCCATCAGCAGAACACCGGGCTCCAAGGTCAGGGTCAGGTTTTCCTCATCCAGCTCGAGGAAGTGGTTCATCAGCGTGGTGTCGATCATGATGCCCTTCTCGCGGGGTACACAAGCACCCACCAGGCCAGTGCCAGCGCCACGGGGAGTCACAACGATGTTATTTTCATACGCGTACTTCATAATCTTAGAAACTTCTTCGGTCGAAGTCACGCGCACCACGACATCCGGATAAATGCTATCACCGGAAAGCTCATCGTGGCTGTATTCTTCCTGCATGTTTTCGGGCGTAATCACGCGGTCCTTATCCGGAACGACGCTGCGGATGAACGCAAGGTCTTCCGGACCGAATTTTTTATAATTTGCCATAATGCATCGCTCGCTTTCTTTCTCTGCTTATGCGCTAATTGCGTCTTTCCCATTCTTCTCGATCTTTTCGATCAGCTGCGGGACGATGTCATACAGATCGCCCACCAGGCCATAGTTGGCCACACCAAAGATCGGCGCCTTGGGATCCTTATTGATAGACACAATCAGATCCGAATGATCCATACCTGCAACGAACTGAATTGCACCATGCACACCGCAGGTAATGATCAGCTTCGGGCGAACGGTACGGCCGCTCAGGCCGATCTGCTGCTTTGCGTCCATCCAGCCGCATTCAACCAGCGGACGGGTGGAAGCGAGCTGGCCGCCGAGCAGGTCAGCCAGCTTCTGCAGCATGGCCAGGTCATCCTGCTTCTTCACGCCGCGGCCGGCCACAACCAGCACATCGGCTGTCTCGATGGTTTTCTCTGCCTTTTTAGCCACAACATCGATGACCGTTTCGCGGCAGGTCAACGGCTTGTCGCAAGTGCAAGCGACAATCTCGCCGCTCTCCTCTGCATTGCGCTCCGGTGCATTCATGACCTTATAACGCACAGTCGCCATCTGCGGACGATTGTTCGGGGTGACGATTTGGGCCATGATGTTGCCGCCGAATGCCGGACGGATCTGCACCAGGTCGGTGCTTTCCTTCATCTTCAGCACGGTGGTATCAGCGGTCAGGCCGGTATGCATACGGGCAGCCACACGCGGCGCCAGCTGACGGCCAACTGTTGTTGCGCCGACCAGAATGGCGGTGGGCTTTATTTTGTTGATGAAATCGACAAACGCAGTGGTGTATGCCTCAATGCGGAAGCGGGCCAACTCGGGATTGTCATAGACAAACACCTTGTCAACGCCATAATGCAGCAGCTCGTGCGCCTTGCCGCCGATGTCGCTACCCAAAAACAGCGCATAGACCGGATGATGAATGGTCGCGGCGAGCTCACGCGCCTTGCCAATCAGTTCATATGTAACCGGATGAATGTTGCCGTCCACATGGTCTACATACACGCAGATGCCATTCCATTGGGACTTATCCACTGTTGGCTTCTTAGCATCCTCAACGAATTCGGCAGCCCCCTCCGGGCCCTTGCGCACGCACATTTTGCACATCTTGCAGGCGGCATTGATTTCGACCTTACCGTCTTTAATTTCCAGTGCGTTAAAAGGACAAATCTTAATAAAAGCTTCCGGATCCGGAATTTTATCCTGATGAATTACAATTTTTGCCATGATTGCTGTTCCCCCTCAATTTTAAGAAATGAATTTGAGTTCTGCCAGCTTGTCATACAGCTTCGTGGCCAACTGCTCGGCAGGATCGGTCCAAATCTCCTGGTGGACATCGTGCTCAGGCGGGAAGATGCGCTCAACCTGCGTCGGAGAGCCGTTGAGGCCATAATGCTTCTCGTCCTTATCCGTCATCTCGTTGAGAGAGAGGCTCGGAATCTCGCGATCCGCGGTGTCCATTTTCTTAACATAGGAGGGCAGGCGCGGCATATAAATGTCTTTTTCGACCGTCAGCAGGCAGGGGAACTGAACCTTGGAGATCTCGATCTCAGTGCCCATGTCCATCTCGACCTCAATGCTGTCGTCATCGCATTTCACGATGCGGCGCACATTGGAGACGCTGGGAATGTCCATCCACTCGGAAATTTCGGGGCCGACCTGAGCGGTATCACCGTCGGTCGTCTGCTTGCCACAGACAATCAGGTCGAAGTTGCCGATGCTGCGGATGCCCTGCGACAGCGTATAGCTGGTCGCCAGCACATCTGCGCCGCCAAAACGGCGATCAGAGACGAGGTAGCCTTTGTCAGCGCCCATTGCGAACGCCTCGCGGATGACGCTCATTGCCTGCGGCGGGCCCATGGAGATGACGGTAATGGTGCCGCCCTTCTCCTCACGCAGACGCAGCGCTGTCTCCAGTGCATACAGATCATAGGGGTTCATTTTTGAATCGGCACCGTTGCGCTTGAGCACGCCGGTGACGGGATCGACTTCCACTTTGCTGGAAGCCGGCACTTGTTTGATGCAAACCAAGATGTCCATGCTATGTATACTCCTTCCAAATTTTTCGACGTAATTGGAGGGCTTCTCCGTGCAATGCCCATGCCCTTCTGTTGAAACCCTATCGTCCCTCAGGACACAGGCACAACCAGCATGCCGCCTTCATATACGGCTTCCTGACGGATGTGTTCTGGCCCAATGGGTACTACCAATCCGGATTCCACTTAAAAATTGTACAAGTTTTTCGCGAAAATGTCTAGACTTTTTTTAAAAAAAATTTAAGCGTTTTCACTAAATAGCATTGCTGAATTTCAATATTGCTTAGATAATTTGCCCGTTTTTATAAATATCGCCCCTTAATATCCATTTTGCTGCCATTTATGATATAATTTGCATTTTAAATTTATGTGATTCTATTTTTGTTCGTTATATCATCTTCATCCACTATTTTAGCAAAAGCTCAGCAAATATTATTGGTTATTTTTTGTATATGCCCTCCTATTTTTCAAATTTCGTTTTTGTGAAGCGCAAATTTTTGTTTTAAATCTATCAAAAATTAGAAATTTGAGATTTGCCGTTTTTAAGCTCTTAATTGGCACTACCAATCAGGTCGCTTTCTGCTGGTCCCAAATGGCAATCTATATAAATCATCTAAATTTCTCCGCTTTATCTATTGAATTCGACGGTGCATTTCCTGGTTTTTCTGACTTGTTCGGTTCTTTGCCCGCGCTCGTTAAAACCAAAACGACTTCCAAGTGGTACGACCTTCTCCTTGATTTCGACAGACAACCCGTCAAGGCTCCTCTCGTATTCCAGCACTGCGACAAAATCCGGCCATTCTTTTGCAAAGCGACCGGCGTTTGAAACCGGATTCATTTGCATTTTGAATGATATTGACAGCCTCTTCCAGCCATGCTATAGTACGTGCAGAAAAGTCCCATTCAGATCTTTTGTATGCACGATTGTATGCACGATGCAACAAATACAGAGAAATGAAGACGACATACCGGCGGGTATGCCCTATTTTATCGGCGAAAGAGGGAGGCAAACCCTATGGAATACGAAGGCGTCGTTTACCGGCCGCCAAGTGAGGCCAACAGCCTGATCCTCCAAGCAACCATCGGATGCGCACGAAACACCTGCCGGTTTTGCAACATGTACAAAGGCAGGCGTTTTCGCGCCAAGGCGGCCGGCCAGATCATCTCGGAGCTGCAGCAGATGCGCGCGCTTTGCCGTTTTCCGGTGCGCCGGATTTTTCTGGCAGATGGCGATGCGCTCATTTTAAAAACAGATACCCTCCGGTCTGTGCTCCTGGCGATCCGCCGGATTTTCCCGGAATCAGAGCGCGTCTCCACCTATGGCGCGCCCCAGGACATTCTGGGCAAAACGCCCGACGAATTGAAAATGCTGCGATCCCTCGGCCTGACGCTGGTTTATACGGGGATTGAATCGGGCAGTGACGCCGTATTAAAGGCCATCGACAAACGCGTAACGGCCGCCGAAATGATCGAGTCTGGCCTACGTCTGAAAGAATGCGGTATTCAGCAGTCGGTCACTTTTATTTCTGGTCTCGGCGGTGCACCCCTGATGAAGGAACACGCTATTGAATCCGCCCGCGTCCTCTCGGCCATCAAACCGGCGTATGCCTCTTGCCTGACGCTGCTGGTAGAACCCGAAGCGCCATTGTACGACGATGTGGCAGCAGGCAGATTTCAGTTGCTTCCACCGGAAAAAATCGTCGACGAGATGGAACTGTTCCTATCACATGTGGACAGTGAAGGCACGGTATTCCGTTCCAACCATGCATCCAACTACATCGCCTTGGCCGGCAATTTCAACCGGGATATTCCCCGGATGCTCGCGCAACTGGAAATCGCCAAAAAGCGCTGCGCATTTAAGCCGGAGGACTGGCGTGCGCTGTAAACCCAGAAGATGGCCCTCTCCTGCGCACGCACTTGACGGCCGTCTATGTGATTTCCAATTTCAGAAAAACGGCGCTTTGAGCAGCCAAAGGAGCTGCGCAAGAGCGCCGTTTTATAATTGAATTGCTAGAATGCATCATTTTCTATCCCACAACCCTGTGAGCAGGGACACCCGGGCAAAACCAGCGTGTCACATTATGAAATCTGAAACCACCAATCCCACGCCAAAAGGCATAGGAACTGCGTGCTAAATTTTCAAACTCGTCTGAATGGGTGCCTGTTTCATGCGGAAAGCTTGACTTGTTTATTTTTAGACGCTGGGCGGCAAAGGCAATTCAAAGGGCGCGGATCATTCGGCTCTTCGAAAGGCAAGCCGACACAACACACCGCTTCCAGCGTATTTATCCGTGGGATTGGACTTTTCGGCAGTCCTCGCACAAGCCTGTCAGCACACTCGTTTTGCATTCCAGGGCAAAGCCGTGCTGCTTTAACAGATGCGCCCGGATCTCCTCCATAAACGGACATTCCAGGTGAATGATTTTCCCGCAGCGGCTGCACTGCATATGCAGATGGTGGCAGCAATCCGCATCCGGCTCCACGTACTGATACACGCAGCTGTCCTCGCCCGCGGTTTTGTATTTGATCAGGGCGCCGCTCGCTGTCAGCTTTTCCAGATTGCGGTACACGGTTGTGAGGTTCACCGCAATTTGCTGCGCCCGCATCGCTTCATAAATCTCAGACGCACAAACACCCTGCTCTTTGTGGGCTTTCAAATATTCCATCAGGCAGGCTTTGAAACTTGTGCGGTATTCCTTTGGCATAGATTCCCTCCAGGCCCATAAAAATCATTCGTCCACCATTGCCTCTCAATTTCATTGTATGCATGTACCAAGGGCCTGTCAAGAACCTTTGCAAATAAGTTGCATTTTTAGTTGGCGCATGCCCCCGCGCTGCGTACGCAAACGCGGGAGGCTCTATGTTGCTTACCCTCATGAAAGAGCAGATGCCCATACAGGCTGTTGCAGAAGCGCGCTTGCCATTTTTCGGATTGTGCCGTAAAATGGCATGGTAAATTGGACGCAGCAATCGCGTCCGCACAAAATGGTGATATTTCCGATATACCCAGAACAAAAAGCAAAGCCGTAAGCAGGCGCCATCCTCTTATAAAAATCCATCCGAAAGCAGGAGATCATATGAAACTGGTTATACAAAGAGTTCAAAACAGCAGTGTCAGCATTGACGGCAAGGTGCACGGAAAAATTGACCGGGGCTTTTTGGTTCTCGTCGGATTCTGCCCAGAGGACACGGCAGAAAGTCTTCCGAAATTGGTGGACAAGCTGATCCATCTGCGGGTATTTGAAGATGAGGAAGGAAAAATGAACTTGTCCTTGCTGGATGTGGGCGGCAGCGTCCTGTCCGTCTCGCAATTTACCTTATATGCTGACTGCCGCAAGGGACGGCGCCCCAGTTTCACCGGCGCGGCGCGGCCTGAGATCGCCGAACCCCTTTATATGCAATTCAACGAAGCCCTGCGGGCGCAGGGGGTGCCCGTCGAAACCGGCGTCTTTGGCGCCGACATGCAAGTCTCGCTGGTTAACGACGGCCCGGTGACCATTTTGCTGGACAGCGCGGATTTATAATGTTACTCCGGCTTTTTGGGCTCAATCGTGCGTATGACAGCAGCCGGGACACCGCCGACAATGGTATTGGCGGGGGCCACCTTTTGTACCACCGCGCCGGCCTTCATCAATTTGGTCACGACTGCGCCGGCCGCCACAATTGCCCCATCGCCAATCGTCACGCCTGGAACCACCGTGGCGTGCGCGCCAATCCAGACATTCTTGCCAATATGAATGGGCGCGGGATGCAGATCGCCTCGCTTTTCCGGCGCGAAATCGTGGTTTAAGGTTGCCAGCACCACGCTGTGCCCGATGAGAGCCCCATCTCCGATCACGATGCCTCCTTGATCCTGAAAGCGGCAGCCAGAATTGATGAAGACTCCTTTGCCGACCGTAATGTTCTTTCCAAAATCTGTGTAAAACGGCGGGAACAGGCCGAAGGATGGATCGACCGGCTTCCCGATCAGTTTAAAAAACAGCGCACACACTTCTTCCGGCGTGTGGTAAGTCCCATTCAATTCCGTTGTAATCTTTAAGGCTTCCTGCGCCATATGGCGCATAAACCAGAACGCATCTGATCCATCTGTCACGGCCTCTCTACGATTCATCTGTGCTAAAAAGGTCTGTATCTCCATTTTGATCGACTTCCTTTCACCAGGTCTTTCCATCTCGTCGTTTATTATACCATAGCAACGGTCTTCAGGACAAGCGCGCACCGGCTGTGACCCCCCATAAGGATACGCAAAATATCCCCGGTCCAGAACGTGCGAGGGAATATAGAGATGTGCGGATCGCGTTGACCATTCGATTTTGCGGGCATAACAATCAATGGGCGATGGACGCCCGCGATAAACACGGGCTCAAAATCACAAAAACAAAAAAGCCTCGAACGCGAATTGCGTGTCAAGGCTCTCGACTGGCGGAGACGGTGGGATTCGAACCCACGAGCCCGTGAGGACTACCTGATTTCGAGTCAGGCCCGTTATGACCACTTCGATACGTCTCCATGTATTTTGCGCGCTATGTGTCTGCTGTTTTTTGGGCCACC
The DNA here is from genome assembly GCA_900554535.1 of uncultured Oscillospiraceae bacterium. Classification (GTDB taxonomy): domain Bacteria; phylum Bacillota; class Clostridia; order Oscillospirales; family Acutalibacteraceae; genus Caproicibacterium. Next base: position 20,215 of record USIA01000015.1, read on the forward strand.
ACACGACGCGCCAAACAAAATATGGAATTTAAGAATATGGAATTTAAGAATGCCTGCAATCTCCAAGGATGCCGGTTTGTCGCAGTTCTGTCCCCTAACAGTGTATGGATTGGGAACCATCCGGCGACAGCTGCTTCTTTACGTGCAGCAGACGGCAGAATATATTTATTGTATGCCATTTTCATCAAAAAGTCAAGCCTCAATTTTTGCAATACTTGACGATTTTGCGAGATTTCGTTACAATGAGGAAAGCTATAGGACTTTGATGCAATTGAGGGATCATATATGAACCAACGTAAACAGGCAGCAGAGGCAGCGGCTTCCCTGTCGATCTATCGCGGTATTCTAAATCGCACCGTTCCTCACGCCTTTTACCGCCTGCTGTGGGCGGATACGCGCGAAGGCTTTCTGCAAGCATGGGGGCACTTTTTTGCCGTTTTGTGTGAGCGGGAATGCAGCGAAAATTTTGCCGGCCACCTAACCAGTACTGCTTTATATGATGAAAACGCTTTCTCACTCGCCGCAGCGGCCAAACAGTCGACGTTTCCGCCCTCCATGCTGGCTGCCGTCAAGCGCGACTTGCAAATTATTCTCCGTCTTTCCCGCCTGACACCTGAAGACCTGTTGGAGGACTGTGAATTTGAAGATCTGCCGCCGCTCCCCCGCTGGGAAACTGGCAAGCCGGTGGATGCAATGACTGGCACGCCCGATGTGTATGTACATCAAATGGCGGAATATTACCGCCACAATGGCTGCGGCATGTACGCGCGCTACCGCGCTTTTATCTGGCGCGATAAAAAGATCCTGCCGGTTGCGCATCCCGATCCCCAGAAGCTTTCCGAGTTGAAAGGGTACGAGACGCAGCGCAACCTGGCAATCAGCAACACCGTCGCGTTTCTGAAAGGTCTGCCCGCTAACAACTGCCTGCTTTATGGGGACCGCGGCACCGGCAAGTCCTCTACTGTAAAAGGATTGCTCAACGAGTATTACACCGAGGGCCTGCGTGTCATTGAGATGCCCAAGGAGTATTTGATGGACTTTCCCTATTTGGTCGATCAGATCGCCACGGTACCGATGCGGTTTATCATTTTTATCGATGACCTGTCCTTCTCCTCGCAGGACAGCACCTATGCGGCGCTCAAGTCCGTGCTACAGGGTGGCCTGGCTGCCAAACCGGACAACTCCCTGATCTATGCCACCTCAAACCGCCGCCATCTGCTGCGCGAAAGCTTTTCAGATCGCGATGGTGACGATGTGCACCGCAATGATACCATCCAGGAAAGCCTGTCCCTCTCGGATCGCTTCGGCCTGACGATTAACTTTATGAACCCCGATAAGGCCGCCTTCCTGGATATTGTCGATCAGTTGGCCGCACTGCACGGCCTTTCCGCCTATATTCCGGATCTGGAGGCTGGCGCCGAGCGTTGGGCTACCATGCACGGCGGGCGTTCCCCGCGCGTTGCGCAGCAATATATCCGCGATGCGGTGGCACGCATCCAGATGGGGCAGCCGCTGGTTGATCTGTGAAAACACAATACCGCCCAGCGCGGGGCGCGTCTGTGAAAGATCAACTTTGCTTGCGTGATTTCCCATAACGGACCAGGCGCCCTGCTTCGGAAATTGATCAGTAAAACGTCTCAGGAAGGAGTGTCGTGTATTATGTCCATACAGAAACGAATTGCAGCAATTGCGGCGAGTGTTCTGCTGCTTGTGCCAGTACTGGCTGGCTGCGACTTTGGAAAGAATGACGCCTCTGCTGTGGCCGCCGCCAAAGACTGGCCCGCAACGGTAAATGGCGTCACTATCTCGTCAGAGCCGAAAGGCGTTGCCGTGGTCTCGGCAAACCTGGCTGATGTGGTTCTCTCGCTTGGGTATGAGACACAGCTCAAAAGCAAGACAGAGGATTGCACGCAGGAGGCCCTCTCCACGCTGCCGAATGTGCCGGCAGATCAGGTTGACAAAGTCAAGGCGGAGGGCGCCACGTTGCTATTGACGGATCAGAAATTAAGCGACTCTTTGCAGTCCTCTTATCAACAGGCGGGCATCTCCGTCGTCGTGATCCCCGCTGCGCAGAACCGCTCCGGGCTGACCACTCTGTATCAGGCAGTCGGCACTGCGATGCGCGGCGCAACGACGGGAGCGGAAAAAGGAAAAAAAGCGGCGGAAAGCGTCTTCATCACCATCGACGATGTGACGCGCATGATTCCGAAAAGCAACGTGGTGAAAACAGGTGTTTATCTCTTTGACACAGACGGTTCAGTCGCCACAGGCGACATGATGGCCGGAACGCTGCTGGACGCGGCGGGGATAACCAATATCGCCAAAGACAATACCGGCGGCAAGCTGGATCTGGACGCCATAAAACGCAGCAACCCCGAGTATATCTTCTGCCCCACCGGCTTGAAAGCGAAGCTGGCTTCGACAGACGGCTATAAGGATCTCGACGCTGTCAAAAACAACCAGGTCTTTGAAATGGACCCGAATCTCATGAAACTGCAGGGCGAAGGCATGTTGGATGCTGTCACCTATATGGCGGGCATTGCCTATCCGGAATTGCTGAAGACCACCTCGTCCTCGACCAGCAGCACGGCTTCCGGCACATCGACCGGCGCCACCATTCCAAACAGCACGATTCCCGCCGGTACGACGCTGAAGGCGGATGACCAAAACGACAACGTGCTCGCCATGCAGAACCGGCTCAAGGATCTCGGCTTTATGTTCATGAACCCCACGGGCCTTTATGGAGACGGCACCACACAGGCGGTGAAGGACTTCCAGCTGCAAAACGGAATGGACACGACCGGTATTGCAGACCCCGATACACTGGAGAAGATCTTCTCCAAAGACGCCATTCATGCGGATGGCTCGACCGATGCGGAAAACAGCGCTTCTTCGGATGCTTCGCAGGCATCCTCCGCGCCCGCGGATGACGCGGGAGATCCAAACCAATAAATAAACGCACCTCCCTATAATCAAAAGGCGAAGCGAGCATTACCCACAGGGTTGCCCGCTTCGCTTTTTGTATTGGTGCGAAAAAAGGGCCAAAATTATACCGAGCCGTGCAGCGTGTTATCGAAGTGTTCCCTCTAAGATTTCATCGCGAGCAACGCCGCGCCCAGCGCGCCGCAGAGCTGATGCTCCGGCACCACCAACAGCTTGGTACCCAATTTTTCAGAAATGGCGCGGACCACTCCGGCATTGCTCGCCACACCGCCGGTCATCATGAACCGTTCAGTGGGATCCACACGAGCGGCCAGGGCTGCTGCCTTGCTGGCGACCGCATTGTTCAGGCCGTGGACAATATCCGCTGTGCGCTTGTTCTGGGCGATCAGCGACACCACCTCGCTCTCCGCAAACACAGTGCACATGCTGCTGATGGTGATGTCCTCTTTCCAGTGAAGGCCAATCTGGCTCATTTCGTCCATCGAAAGCTCCAGCGTGCGCGCCATCATCTCCAGAAAGCGTCCGGTTCCTGCAGCACATTTGTCGTTCATCGCAAAGGTGCGCACCGCGCCGTTTTCATCGATGCGGATGGCCTTGCTGTCCTGCC
>USIA01000016.1 GCA_900554535.1 uncultured Oscillospiraceae bacterium
CGTATCCGCCGCCTCGCCCAGCACAGGGACGGTTTGGCGAATCACCGGGCTTTGGGTGCAGCTGCGGAACGTTGTCAAAGGGCCAATCTCCACATCGCCGTTTGGTGCCAAGCAAACGCCCTCCAATTCATCGCGCAACTCGTGGATAGAGACCAACGAGCAGCCTGCGTATTTTCCCTCGCGGATTTTGATCAGCACATCCGTGCCGCCGGCAATGACCATTGCAGACGGATCCTTTTGCAGTGCGGTTATGGCATCCGCCACGCTTGTAGCTTCATAATAGCGTTCAATGTCATACATATCAGCCCACCTCCGGTTTTGCAAGCAATCCCGCTTGCTGGAAGCCTGCCACCAGCTTTTGCGGGTTGAGCGGCAAGCTGTTAAAGGCCACCCCGGTCGCGTTGAGTACCGCATTGCGGACAGCGGGCGCCACCGGGATGGTTGGCGGCTCGCCCAGTGCCTTGTTGCCAAAGGGGCCGCTCGGATCGTCCGTCTCGACGAACAGGGCATGCAAATCGGGCTGATCCATCGCCGTGGGCAGTTTATAATCCAACAGATTTCCATTTAGGAGCCTGCCCTTTGCGTCAAATTTCATGTCCTCAGAAAGCGAATATCCCAGGCCCATTGACATGCCGCCATGCACCTGGGCCTCGGCCAGCTTGGGATTAATCAGGCGGCCGGAGTCGTGAACGTTGACGATGCGCAGCACCCGGACCTTACCCACCGGAATATCCACCTCTACCTCACAGAAGCAGCAGCCGAATGCAAAGGTGTTGTCCTTGCACTGGTGCGTGCTCTCGGCAGAGATGTGCTCAGAATGTTGCAGCGAATACAGCGCCGTCATGGCCAGTTCCTGCATCTCCAACGCCGTCTCTCCACTCGCGGCATCCACTACCTGGCCGCCGCGCACGTCGAGGTGGTCAGGCGTGGTCTCCAGCATCTCTGCGGCATACTCCAGGATGCGTGCTTTAAAAAGCGCACCGGTTTGCCGAATCGCCATGCCCGTCACATAGGTCTGGCGGGAAGCATAAGCGCCGGTGTCAAACGGGGCCGTGTCTGTGTCCTGAAAAGAGACAATATGTACGGCACTGCTCGGGAAGCCGGCAGCTTCGGCGGCCATCTGCGTAAAGACCGTGTCGCCGCCCTGGCCGATTTCTGCTGCGCCCAGCTGCAGCTGCATGGTGCCGTCCTGGTTGAGCACCATTCGGGCCGACGAGGTCTCCAGCGAAATCGGGTAGACGCCCGTCTTATAGGAGAAAACCGCCATGCCCACACCGCGGCGCACCGGGCCTGACTGGTTCTTATACTGCTCCCGCAGCGCATCCCAATGAATGAACGTTCTGCCCTTTTCCATGCATTCCTTTAAGCCGGTCGAGTGGCAGGTGATGCCGTTGCAGGGGTCTATATAGCCCAGGGGCATGATATTTTTCATCCGGAAAGCGTACGGGTCCCAACCCATTTCCTGGGCAATATCGTCCATCATACACTCGCCCGCAAAGTCGGACTGCGGGATGCCGTAGCCGCGCATCGCGCCGGGGGCGGGCAGGTTTGTATAAACGGTAAAAGCCTCCGCATGATGCGCCAAGGCATCCGGATAGCACTGGCGGAATCCGGTAACGCTGTTCGCAACAATGGCATTGCCATGAGAGGCATAGGCGCCCTGGTTGGAAATAAAACGGCTGCGCCGCGCCATTATGCGCATATCGTCCCGCACCGCCGCCTCGACCTCCAGGGTCATCGGATGGCGGGAACGCGTGTTTGCAAACGTCTCCTCGCGCGTGAGTTCCAGCTTGACACAACGACCGCCCACCTGGGTCGTCAAAAAAGCATTGAGCGGCTCATAAAGCACCTCCTGCTTGTTGCCAAAGCCGCCGCCGATATACGGCTTAATCACGCGGATATTGCCCCAGGGGATACCCAACGCCTGGCCGCAGACCCGGCGTACGATGTGCGGGATCTGCGTGGAGGTGACAACCACGATGCGCCCGCTTTCCATATAGGCAAAGGAGACGGGCGGCTCAATGTGGCAGTGCTGCACCTGCTGGGTGGCGTAGTGGGCGGCAAAATGGTGGTACTGCGGGTCCGCAAGTACCTGCTCCGCTTTGGTGATGCCCTGGCGCTTGCCCTCGTCGGTAATCACCTGCAGATCCATGTGGGCCAGGATATTGTCCGGGTGCTCCGTATGAATGGGGACCCCTGTCCCCTGCATCGAGACAGCCGGATCCAGAACTACCGGATATTCCTCATATTCGACCCGAATAGCCCGCAAAGCGCGCTGGGCGGCGACCTCATTTTCCGCAACCACAGCGGCAATGTCATCCCCATAATAGCGCACGCGGCTGGTCAAAAGTTTGCGGTCGGCAACATCCTGGTGTGCCTTTTCCACGCTCCAAGGATGGCCGGGCGTGGGATACTGAATATCCGGCACATCAAAGCATGTGATAATCTTCACCACACCGGGCAGCTTTGCAGCCTCCTCTGTGTGGATGGCTTTGACCACACCATTCCCGATGGTACTGTGCAGGATCTTGGCCACCAGACAAGGCTTGGGGGCCAAGTCGTCTGTGTATTTGGCGCGGCCGGTAACTTTGTCCGCTGCATCAACGCGCAGCACATTTTTTCCGACCTCTGTATATGGATTGCGCGGATTGACGCGCGTCTCCGTATCACTGTGCAGGCTTCTCTTTTCTCGTTCCATACTGTCCTTCCTTTCGGGGGGCGCCAAATTCCTTTGGATTGTCTAACAAAAATTCTCTGTTTTCTTTTGCAGCCTATCAAAGATGGACTGCCCATGATGGGAGCAGTCCAAGTTGTGATTGGTCTTGCTTCACCGCTCCTCGCGGAAATAGGCGTTGCCCAAAGCTTGCGGCGCTTGATTTTCGCGCTTGCGGCGCATACTGATCGCGACCAGCACGATGACCGCAACAATGTAAGGCAAAATTTGGCTGATCTGCGATGGGATCGGAAGATTAAACCGTAAGTAAAGAACCAGCAGGCCGCCAAACAACACCGATCCCCACAAGGCGCGCAGCGGACTCCACAGGCAGAAGATAACCAGTGCCACAGCCAGCCAGCCTTCGCCGGACAGGCCGTCATGATTCCACACGCCGCCGGCAATGGTCATGATATACACCATGCCGCCGATCGCGGAAATGCCGCCGCCGATGACCGTGGCAAGATACTTGTGGCGAATGACATTGATGCCTGCCGCGTCCGCTGTGGCTGGGGACTCACCCACGGCCCGTAAATTCAGACCCAAGTGGGTCCGCTGTAGAACAAACCACATCACGACCGCAATGCCGACACCAAGATAGACAAAGATATTATACTTAAAAATCAGCTGCCCTACAACCGGTATCTGCTGCAATGCCGCCGGAAAAGGTGAGCCCTGAAAGATTGCCTTGAAGGTATTGCTGACCGCAACATAAGATCCTTGCTGGACGCGCATATATTCGCCCATGTACTGACCGACGCCAGTACCAAAAATGGACAGCGCCAGGCCGGTCACATTCTGGTTGGCGCGCAGGGTGATGGTAATAACACTATAGATCAACGATCCCAGCGCACCGGCCAGGAAAGCGACCAGGATCGCCAGTACCACAGCCACATGGCCGGAAGCGCCGGCAGTCTTTCCATAATAAAACGCCGCGCCCAGGCCAAAGGCGCCGCCCATGAACATCAGGCCTTCCACGCCCAGGTTCAGGTTCCCGGCTTTTTCCGTCAGGACCTCGCCGATGGTTCCGTAAAGGAGTGGGCCGCCATTCAACACAGCCGCTGTCACCAGCGCAACGATGGCTGTTGCAACAGTAGATTCCATCATTTTGCAAGCTCCTCCTTTTTATGGGGTTCTTTTCCCCGGAAAATCACCCGGTAATTGATAAAGAACTCACACCCCAGCATAAAGAACAGCAGGATGCCTGTAATAATATCGGAAATGGACACCGGCACGCTCATGCGTGTTTGCAGCGTATCGGATCCCTTTTGGATAATGGCGAGCATCGCGGAAATACCGATCATGCCAAAGGGGTTGAGCTGAGCCAGCCACGCGACCGTAATCGCCGTGAATCCCGCGCCCGCGGCCACGCCGTCATACAGCGTATTGTTCGCACCGGAAACCAGCAGGAAGCCGACAACGCCGGAAATCGCGCCGGAAAGAAACATGGTGCGCATGATGATTTTCGGTACATTCATCCCGGCATAACGGGCGGTGTTTTCACTTTCACCCACCACGGCGATCTCATACCCCTGCTTGGTGTAGCGCATATAAAAATACATCAGCACCGCAATGACCAGCACAATAATCCATCCGCAGTAGACACCGGCCACCTTGGGCAGGCAGGCATTTCCGGCAAACTGCTCGATCTGCTGGCTGCCTTTGGGCTGCTTTTCCCACGGGCCGCCCTGCAGCCACTTGACAAATCCGATGATGATATAGTTCATCATCAGCGTAAACAGCGTCTCATTGGTCCCCCACCGCGCGCGGAAAAAAGCGGGGATCAACGCCCAGACGCCGCCGCCGATGGCGCCCGCCACAAACATGATGACCAAAAGCGGCGCCGCCGGCAGCTTATCTGCCCAAAACAGCGCAAAGTACGTGGCGCACACCGCGCCAGCCGTGATTTGGCCCTCCGCGCCGATGTTCCAGAACTTCATTTTAAAGCAAGGAGCAATCGCGAGTGCCGTTCCCAGCAGGGGGATGGCGAATTTGACGGTCTGGCGGATCGCGCTGGGCTTACCCAAAGCGCCAGAGATCATCGTGGCGTAGCCTTGGGCAGCGTACAGAATGCCGCCTTTCCCACTAATGGCCATGACCAGGCCTCCAACCACCAACGCCAGGACAACCGCCCCGACGCGAATCGCCCACAATTTCCATTTGGCCAGGTCGTCCCGCTTGGCCAGGTGGACTAGGGGCGCTTTGCGCGTAATACTGCTTGCCGCTATCATACCGCCACCTCCTCTTTCTCCTGCGCCTGGCCGCCGCCCAACTGGGTCATATAAAGGCCCAGCTGCTCTTTTGTAGCCGTGCGGCCGTCCACAATGCCGGAGACCTTGCCGCCGCAGAGGATCAAAATGCGGTCGCACAGTTCCACCAGCATATCCAAGTCTTCGCCGACCATCACTACAGCCACGCCCTTCATCTTCTGCTCATTGAACAGACGGTAAATGGTATAAGATGAGTTGATGTCCAGCCCGCGTACCGGATAAGCGGCCAGCAACACGGCCGGATGCAATGCAATCTCCCGCCCGACCAGGACTTTCTGCACATTGCCGCCGGAGAGTCTGCGCACGGGTGTAGTGATCCCCGGCGTCACAATCTCAAGCTCGTCGATAAGCTGTTCCGCCAATTTGCGTGGCGGCTTGCGGTCCACCAGAGGGCCGGGATGGTCCTTATATGTCTTGAGCATCATATTGTGCACCATATCCATACCGCCCACAAGGCCCATGCCCAGGCGATCCTCCGGGACAAAGGCCAACGATACGCCGGCCTGTTGGATCTGAAGCGGCTCCTTGCCCACCAACTCGACGCCAGCCGCATTCTCTGGGTGATCCGGCGGATAATAGCGGATATGGCCCTTCTCCACACTCTGCAAGCCGGCAACCGCCTCCAATAACTCCTTCTGGCCGCTGCCTGCGATGCCGGCAATGCCCAGAATCTCGCCGCCGTATGCCGCAAAGGAAACGTCGTCCAACGCCAAAAGGCCCTCCGGGTTCCGGCAGGTCAGACCCTCCACCTGTATCCGGAGGGGCCGTTGCTCTGCCTTGGGACGGTCGATGTTCAGGCTGACGGCATGGCCGACCATCATCTCGGTCAGCTTCTGTGGATCGGTTTCCGCAGTGTTGACTGTGCCAATATACTGCCCTTTGCGCAGCACGGCAACCTTGTCGGAAATCGACATTACCTCTTGCAGCTTGTGGGTAATGATGACAATGGCCTTGTTATCCGCCTTCATGTTGCGCAGCACTGCGAAAAGCTTCTCGGTCTCCTGCGGCGTCAACACGGCAGTCGGTTCATCCAGAATGAGAATATCTGCGCCACGGTAGAGCACCTTGACAATCTCCACTGTCTGTTTTTCCGAGACAGACATGTCGTAGATTTTCTTATCCGGGTCAATTTCAAACCCATATTTTTCACTGATTGCGCGAACCTTCTGCCCGATCGCCTTCATGTCGGCATTACCACGCCCTTTTAGGCCCAGGACAATGTTTTCGGCCGCTGTGAATACGTCGACCAGCTTGAAATGCTGGTGAATCATGCCAATTCCCAAGTTGAGCGCTTCTTTAGGGGAGCGAATGGTCACCTCCCTGCCACCGACATAAATCTTGCCGGCATCGGGAAAATAAATGCCGGAAATCATGTTCATCAGGGTGGTTTTACCGCTTCCGTTCTCGCCCAAAAGCGCCAGGATTTCTCCGTGATCCAATGTCAGGCTAATGCCGTCATTTGCCACAACGGAGCCAAACCGCTTGGTCAACCCTTCCAGTCGGATCGCACTTTCTGCCGCCATATAACGCACGCTCCCCTTCTACTCTTTTGTGTGTCTTCAATTCCTGTAAACGCCGGGAAACCCCTCCGTTCCACGGCGCTTACAGGAAGGGCGGACTGTTGCTGCTGAGGCCGTCCGCCCTTTCGCCTCATAAAGCTTTATTCGGGCGTAATCCCGTCGAGAATCCAGTAGAACTGCGGTGCAGAAGGCTGGCCATCCGCCACGTCAGATTCTTTATACCATTGGCCCGCGGGCATGGTCTTGGTGTCCTCCTTGTCGGCGCCAAACGCCTTGCCCTTGCCGGTCCAGGGGCCTTCGAAGGGATGGATGGTGCCGTCCTCAATGCCCTTTTGCACTTCCTTGAGCTTATCCGCCGTACCGGGTGCGGCGATCTTCTCGTTGAGCGGGGTCATGACGACCGCACCCTCTTTCATGCCTGCGGTCCAGTCTTTGGCAAAGCTCTTGCCGTCGACTACGGACTTGATCGCGTACTCAAAGTAAGGCGCCCAGTCAATGCGGCAGGAAATGAGGCTGGCCTGCGGGGCCACGCCGCTCATGTCGTTGTTATAGCCGCACTGGAAAACGCCGGCGGACTGTGCCGCGGTCGCTGGGGTGGTATTGTCGGAATGCTGGGAAATGAGCTTACAGCCTTCGTCAGCCAATGCGGTAGCCGCGTTCGCCTCTTCCGTTGCATTCGACCAGGAATTGACGTACTTGACTTTCATGGTGACGGACGGGCAGACACTCTTGGCGCCCAGGTAGAACGCCGTAAAGCCGGAAATGACTTCCGAATACGGATAAGCACCCACATAACCGATGACAGCCTGATCGGCGGTGATCTTCTTTTCATCAATCAGCTGCTTGAGTTTCATGCCGCCGGCCACGCCCGCCAGATAGCGGCCTTCATAGATATTGGCAAAGGCGTTGTGCACATTGGTCAGTTTTGACTTGGCGGAAGCCTGGTTCGTGCAGGCCACGAACTGGATATCCGGGTAATCGGGCGCCACCTTCAACATATAATCCTCAAAACCAAACGATGTGTTGAAAATCAGCTTGCAATCCGAATCTGCCAGCTCGGTGTTGGCGTCTTCGCAGGTGGCGTCCTCACCGATGTTATATTTAACGACCCAGTCGACATTGATGCCTTCTTTTTTCAGTGCCTCTGTGGCTTCCTTTTGGCCACGGACCATATTGTAGGTATACCCCTGATCATTTTCATCGCCAATACAGATCATGCCTACCTTGATGGACTTTTCGCCGGCCGCAGCACTCGTGCCGGACGCCTGGCTGCCCGTACTGCCGGAGGTTGTGCTTCCTTCTCCGCCAGTGTCTCCGCCGCATGCCGCCATGCCCAGAGCCATCGCTCCAGCCAGGACCAGCGCCAAGATTTGTTTTTTCATTTGAATTCCTCCTTCATATCAATGTGATCTACGGAAACGGCAATTGCCGGAATTCCCAAGTCATAAAAAATCATCAGCCCCTCCCTGCGTACCCAAACGCGAAGGCGAAGCGCCCCATTGCCCCATTATACTAAATGGGCAGCGTAATGCCGGACCGGGCCAGATAGCGGGCAGCCACGGCATTCGCCTTTTCAGCAAGGCGCTCTTTTTCCATAGAAACCAGCCTGCCGTTCTCCACTACAACCGCACCGTTGACAATGGTGTAATCGACTGGTTCCTTGACGCCGACCGTGCCCAGCATGGAACGGGGATCCAGTTGAGCGCCAACCAACTCCAAACGATCCATCCGGAGTAGAAAGCAGTCGGCAGCCATGCCCTCGGCGATTTGGCCAATATCGTCTCGACCCAGCACGCTTGCGCCACCTCGTGTCGCCATTTTTAAAATGTCATAGCCCGTCGGCGCATGTTCGCTGGCCTGTAGGCGGTGCAGCAGGTAAGCAACACGCAGTTCTTCAAGCAGATTGGAGCCGTCATTGCTGGAAGCACCATCCACGCCCAACCCGACCGGGACGCCCAGCGCAAGCATCTGGGGCACCTTCGCGATCCCGGAAGAGAGCTTCATGTTGGAAATCGGGCAGTGCGCTACCCCGGTCTTTGTCTCGGCTAAGCGCTGCAGCTCCCCATCCGTAAAGTGGATGCCATGTGCAAACCAGACGTCTGGACCAATCCACCCCAGACTTTCCAGATAGTCCAGTGGGCGCATGCCGAACTTTTCAAGAGTAAAATTCTCTTCATCGCGCGTTTCCGCCAGGTGGGTGTGCAAGCGTACATGAAGCTTGCGGGCAAGCTGGGCGGTTTCCCGAAGCAGATCCCCGGTGACACTAAAAGGCGAGCAGGGTGCCAGCGCCACACAATGCATCGAAAAACGGCTGGCGTCATGATACTTTGCAACCGCTTCTTCGGAGTCCTTCAAAATGGTGTCAATGGACTGCACAACAGAATCGGGCGGCAGGCCACCGTCTTTGACACTCAGATCCATACTCCCCCGCGTGGCATAGAAACGCATGCCCAACGCATCCGCAGCGGCAAATTGCGCATCCAACAGGCGGTTGCCCATGCCCTTGGGGAATACATAGTGATGGTCCAGGCAGGTGGTGCACCCATTTTCCAGCAGTTCTCCCATACCAACCAGCGAGCTGTAATAGACGACTTCTTCATCGATGTGTTCCCAGATTGCATAGAGTGTCTTGAGCCAGGGGAACAATTCCATCTGCTGTACCTTTGGCAGATTTCGGCTGAAAATCTGATAGAGATGGTGGTGTGTGTTGATGAGTCCCGGATACAGGGCCATCCCTGACGCATCAATCACACGGTCCGCCGGCCGGACAGTCCGGTCAATATGGCGGATCACGCCGTCCTGAATGAAGACATGGACCCCCTCCAGCAGGCGGTCCTGATCGTCGCAGGTCACCAGGTGTCGCACATTTTTCAGCAAAAGGGTTCCTTCCATATTGCTCGCTTCCTTTGTAAGCAATCAAAAAAATGGAGCCTTTGCCACAGAAATTCCTGTGACAAAGGCTCCGGTGCCGCTTTCTTCTGGCGCCAACTATCCGTCGGCACTCGCTATTATGTACTGTAATACGTATATATTATAATACCGACTGTCTAATCAGTCAATTGGTAAAATAAATTTTTTGTTTTAATGGAATTCAATCGGATCTGATTTATCGCAATTTCCTTGGGAATCCTACTGGTTTGAAAGAAATTCTTGCAGTTCGAGCGATTTTACTCTCGTTTGTGTATTTTGCTGCAACTTTGCAATGAGTCCCGGCCGGCAGGATACACCCTCATTCCGCGCCGGATGCATTGTGCTGCTTCTGCCGGTTCTGAATCATTTCGTTGAGCTCTTCCAAAAACGTATCAATGTCTTGGAACTGGCGGTACACAGAGGCAAAACGCACATAAGCCACATCGTCCAAATCCTTGAGCTTTTCCATTGCATACTCACCGATCAAGGCAGAACTGACCTCCCGATCGAGCGTATTTTGCAGCTTCGCCTCGATCTCGTCGACCACATTTTCCAGGACCGCTGTGGGCACCGGGCGTTTTTCACACGCACGCAGCAGACCGCGCAGGAGCTTATTGCGGTCAAAAGTTTCGCGCGATTTATCTTTTTTGATAACAATGATCGGCACCGTTTCAATGACCTCATAAGTCGTGAACCGTTTGCCGCATTTCAGGCACTCGCGCCGGCGACGAATGCGTTCTCCCTCATCCGTTGGACGGGAATCGATGACTTTGCTCTCTTCATGGCCGCAATAAGGACATTTCATAACACTTTTCTCCTTGCAGATTCTGCCAACTGGCATTTCTCCCCACGGCCGCTGCACACTTTCCATTACGGCCCGTATATGCGAAATTATACCATGTGTTAACGGGTGGATGCAAGCCCTTGCGACAAGTTTAGAAGGGATTCAAACTGTTTTTGCAGCGATTCGACATATCCTTTTGCCGCGACGAGGTCCGCCTTTCCCTGAAAGTTTTGACGATAGACCTCAATAATCAGGTCGCCGGGATAATGCAGGGCAGCCAGCTGCTGCATCAGGCGTCCATAATCGGTGACGCCGCGTCCGGGCAGCAAACAGCTTTCCCCGGGGGCGTGGTCATTGATATGCACATGGACAAGGTTTGTGCCCATGGCAGCGCAGGTGACAAAGGGGTCCTGGCCTGCGCGCACAGCCTGCTTGATGTCGAGGACAAACGCGCATTCGTTATGCAAATAACGGCGCATCTCGGCCAAAAATGCCGGCGCACTGCTGCGGAACAGATTGACATTCTCCTGCGCCACCGTGACGCCAAAGCGCTGGCCGACTTCATACAGGCGATGATAATGCTCATAATAGGCACGGGCATCCATATCGCCGGACTTTTCCATCCGCTGGCCATGCAGCACGAGAATGGAGGCGCCCAGCAGGCCCGCCGCCTCGAAATAGCGCTTATAAAACTCAACGGAATCCTCAAAACGGCGTTCATAGCCGGAAAAAAGCAAAAAGCTTTCATAGCCGGACGTGAAGGGATGCACACTTTTGGCCGTGGCTCCATATGCCCGCAGGCTGCGGGCCATGCCGCGTAAAAAAGCTGCATCCAACTCGCTGAATGTATTGATGAAAAACTCGAAACGCTGAAAGCCCAAATCCAGCAGCGTTTGAAGACTGTCCTCGATCCGAGCTGGATAAAGGCAGGCTGTTGAAATACCGGTATGCATGAGATCCCTCTCCTTTCGGTCAGCTACGCGTGGCACAGCCGCCGGGCCGTATCAGCCGGTCGTGATTGATTTCTGTTTGGAACAAGTGCCGGATCTCCGCTGGATCTCGCGTCTGTCCCAACACCCACATGAGTTTTGTGACCGCAGCTTCCACCGTCATGTCGGCGGTTTCCAGTAGGTTATATTTCCGCAGGACGCTTCGGCCAACCTGATAGACTGAAAGGTCGCTGCCCTCGTGCGGCACCTGCGTGCCGACCACAATGGTCTTACCCGCAGCGCAAAGCTGCGCCAGCGCCTCTTCATAAACCGCCGGGATGCCGCCCGTTCCATAGCTCTCGACGACCAGGCCGTCGCACCGCTCCCCAAACGCCGCGAAGCTTTCTGGCAGCAAACCGGGCGTCAGCTTGAGCACAGCGACATGCGGGTCAAGCGTTTCATAAAAAGCCGGGCCACATGTCTGCGGCTTTGGAAAGAACGGGATGAGCCGTTCGCCGCGGGTAACCGCCAGTTCTGGAAAATCCACACTGGCAAAAGCGCGGGCGCTTCTGGTGCGGACCTTGCGGGCGCGTGTTCCGGCAAGGACATGGCCGCCGAACACGATACACACCCCGCCATACCCCATGCAGGCCCAACGGAAGCTGTCCAGCAAATTGACGCGGGCGTCAGTTTCCGGGTGCTCGATCGGCTTTTGCGCGCCCGTGAGCACCACCGGCTTATCCGGGTCGCGGATCAGGTAAGACAGCGCCGCGGCCGTATAGGCCATGGTGTCGGTGCCGTGGCAGATGACAAAGCCGTCATAGGCTTCATATTGCGCGCGAATGCAGGCGACCAGCTTCAGCCAATGTGTGGGCTGAAGATTGGTGCTGTCGATGGAAAACGGCTCCTGGGCATCCACCGTGCAGAACGCCTTCACTTCAGGCACATGGTCCAATAGCGCCTGAATCTGTAATCCAGGCTGGAGTCCGTCCGGCGTCTTGCGAGAGGCAATGGTCCCGCCCGTGCCGATCAACAAAATTTTTTTCAAGAAAATCCCTCCAGCTGTCGTTGCCGTTTTTAGTATACCATATTTTCGCGTTTTGGAAAATGGCGGATATCACCAAAACGCAAGGGCTTTCGGCGCGCTTCCTCTGTATGCAAGGCTGCCCCGCGCACAGAAAGAAACCCCTTATTTTTTGAAATTCACCAAAAGCCACCCAGCTATTATTCCTCATTTTTTCGTTTCTACATCGTTCCTGCCACAGCCGCCAAATCCAGAAAAGCCCCGTTTAGCCCGCTCGGCCGGCGGACATACTATGAATCCGGCGGACTTGCACCGCACAGGAATTCAAAAAGGAGGATACGATCATGCCTACAAAAAATCAGGAAGCTTCCAGCCAGGGCAGGGACCTGCTGGAGGAAGTTTATAAGGCCACAACCATGGGGGTCACGGCCACTGACATTCTGCTCCCAAAAGTAGAAGACCAGGCATTGCGTTCGCAGATTGAGCGGCAGCGGAACAATTATCAGGGAATGGCCAGCAAAGCGCGCGAACTGCTCGAAAACGAGGGGGAGGACGCCGGCAAAGGCAGCCGTCCCATGCAAAAGGCTATGCTGTGGGGCAGCATCCAGATGAACACACTGATGAACAATTCCACCGAGCACATGGCCGAGATGATGATCCAGGGTTCGACGATGGGCATCGTAGACATGCAAAAGCGCCTGAATGACCTGCCCGCTTCCGAGGAAAAGCCGCGGCGCCTGGCTGAGGAATTCATTGAAGGCGAGCAGCATAGCATCGAAAACCTCAAGCAGCTACTGTAGCCTTGCTTTTGGCGAATGCTTTCAGTATAATAAAATAGGTTTTTTGTGCCGGACATACCGGGTATTCCGGCAACCGGCGCCGCCCGCGCCATGCACCGCGGGCAATACATTAGGAAATTGTTCGGTTTTGGAGACAAATGGATTATGGCTTTACTCAGTGCGAGCGAACTCACAAAAAGTTTCGGGACAGACATAGTCTTCCACGACGTGTCATTTGAAATACAGCAGAATGACCGCGTCGGTCTGGTCGGCGCCAATGGCTCCGGCAAAACCACGCTCTTCAAGGTTTTAACGGGCGAATACGCATCTGACGGCGGAAACATCTATCAAGCAAACGCCTGCCAGATCGGTTATATGGAGCAGCATGTCTGCCGTGACCTCGACCGCACCGCCTATGCGGAGGTGCTCACGGTTTTTTCAGACCTGTTGCAGATGGAAATCCGGCTCAATGAATTGAATAATGCAGTGACCGCTCACCCTGACGAAGCGTTGATTGAAGAGCAAAGCGCGCTTAATGAACGCTTTATCCAAGAAGGCGGGCTGACCTTCCGCGGGCGGGCGCGCAGCGCGCTGCTGGGCTTGGGCTTTACGGACGAGACCATGGCGCAAGAGATCGGCGTGCTCAGCGGCGGCCAAAAGGCAAAGCTGCAGCTTGCCAAGATGCTGCTTTCCGGCGCGAATCTGCTGCTGCTCGACGAACCGACAAACCATCTGGATATTCAGAGCGTGGAATGGCTGGAGGATTTCCTGCGCAATTGGACCGGCGCTTTCCTCGTCATCTCACACGACCGTTATTTTCTAGACCGGCTATGTATGCGGACCTTTGAGCTCGCCCACCACCGCCTGACCTGCTACAAGGGAAATTATTCCGACTATTTGGAGCAAAAGAAGCTGCACGACCTGACAGTGGAGCGGCGTTATGAAAATACGCAGCGGGAAATCAAACGGCTAGAAGGTGTCGTGGCGCAGCAGCGCCAGTGGAACCGCGAAAAAAACACCCGCCGGGCAGAAAGCAAGGAAAAAGTCATTGCACGGCTGGAAAGCACATTGGAGGCGCCCGATACGCAGCAGCCAACGCTGCGCTTTTCGTTTCCAGTGGCGCAGCGCAGCGGTAACGAGGTGCTGAATGCCAGTGGGATTTCCCTTTCCTTTGAGGGGCGCACGCTGTTTCGCGATGTGGATCTGGCACTACGCCGCCAGGAACGCGTCTTCCTGCTGGGGCCGAACGGCTGCGGCAAGACCTCGCTATTGAAAACGCTTTTGGGGCAATATACGCCGGACAGCGGAACGGTACGCTTTGGCGCCAATGTCGAGGTTGGGTATTATGACCAGTTACAGACCGGGCTGCACATGGACAAGCGCGTCATCGATGAGATCTGGGATACATACCCACGCATGACGGAGACCGAGGTGCGCTCCGCGCTGGCGGTGTTCCTGTTCCGCGGTGAGGATGTCTTTAAACCGGTAGCCGCGCTTTCCGGCGGGGAACGCGCGCGCGTTCTGCTTCTGCGTCTGATGCTCAGCCGGGCGAACTTTCTGCTGCTGGACGAACCGACCAACCATCTGGATATCGCCTCCAGTGAAGCGCTGGAAAATGCTTTGCAGCAGTATGAGGGGACTCTGTTTATCGTCTCGCACGACCGCTATCTGATCAATAAGCTTGCCGACCGCATCTACTGGCTGACGCCGGAGGGTGCCATTGCCTATCAAGGCAGCTACGATGCCTTTTTGGAACAGCGCCGAAGCCAGCAGGCCGCCCAACCAAAGGCCGAATCATCGCCCCGCAAGGGCAATGACTACGAAAACCGCAAAGCTGCCCAGGCTGCCCTGCGCAAACAGCGCGCTCAGCTGCGCCGCGTGGAGGATCGCATCGAGGAGCTGGATGCGCAAATGGAAGCGCTCAATACGCAGCTTTCCGATCCAGCGGTTGCCAGCGACTATGAAAAAGCAATCGATCTTACCCGCCAGCTCGACGAGGCCCGCGCCGAAAGTGAATCCTTAATGGAAGAGTGGACCACGCTGTCCGAAGCGGTCGGCTCCGATTGAAATCAAAAAGGGAGCCTCGCGGCTCCCTTGCCCTTATTTCTGCGGCGCGAACGCTTTGATCTTTTCCATGAAGTCGCCCGCATGGTCGGACTCGACTTCCACGGTGATCGGGTTGCTCAGGTTCAAGCTGAAAACACCCATGATGGATTTGCCGTCAATTCTATATTTTCCGCTCACCAACGTCACGTCGAAGTCACATTCGCTGGCAAGCGTCACGAACTTCCGAACATCCTCAACACTGGCCAAAACAATCTGCGTTGTCTGCATGATGATCCCCTCCTTGATTTTCGTGCGCAACCTAAAGTGCATCCTGTGGTCTGCGCTGGGTTACTGATTCCATCATACCGCAACCGGACCGCCAATGCAATCGATTTCTTCATTTTTTATCCATGAAAGGGCGCTGATCTATGAACGTATCCGCCATCACCCTCGGGTGCAAAGTCAACCAATATGAAACGCAGGCGATGCTGGCCGCCATGGAGCGGGCCGGCTTTTCCATTTGCGACGGCCCCGCGGACGTGATATTGATCAATTCCTGCACCGTCACCGCCCAGAGCGACCACAAGGTGCGCCAGGCGCTGCACCGCGCGCGGCGTGAAAATCCGGATGCCGTGCTCGTGCTGACCGGATGCATGCCGCAGGCCTTCCCCGAAAAGGCTGCGGCCCTACTTGACGCGGACATTGTCCTGGGCAACGCAAACCGCGCTGCCCTGCCCGCGCACGTGCTGCACTATCTTTCTACCCACCAGCGCATTGTGGATATTGAACCGCACGGCAGCTGCTTTGAGCCGATGCAGGTTACGGATTTTTATGAACGCACGCGCGCGTTTTTAAAAATCGAGGATGGCTGCAACCGTTTTTGTTCTTACTGTATCATCCCCTATGCGCGCGGCCGCGTACGCTCCAAGCCCTTAGAAGAATTGCAGGCGGAGTTGTCTGCGTTGGGGGCGCACGGCTATCGTGAAGTGGTGCTGACCGGCATCAATTTACCCGCCTACGGCCAGGACTTGGGCCTGACGCTCTGCGACGCAGTGGAGGCCGCGTGTGCGACACCGGGCATCCTGCGCGTACGGCTCGGTTCTCTGGAGCCGGAAATGCTGACCCCGCCGGTTATCATGCGGCTGTCGCGTCAGAAAGCACTCTGCCCGCAATTTCACTTGGCGCTTCAAAGCGGCTGTGACGCCACACTCCAGCGTATGAACCGGCATTACACCACCGCGGAATACCGGAAAATTGCGCAGGACCTGCGCGCCGCCTTTCCCAACACAGCGCTCACCACAGACATGATGGTTGGTTTTCCCGGCGAAACGGACGAGGAATTTGCCCAAAGTCTGGCCTTTGCGAAGGAGATCGCCTTTGCAAAGGTGCATGTCTTTGCCTATTCACGCCGGCCCGGTACACGCGCGGCCGATTTCCCAAATCAGGTCACGAACGCAGAAAAAGAACGCCGCTCCGCCCTCTTAATCGACGCGACGAAGCGCACGCGGACTGCTTTCCTGCAAAAACAGGTTGGTCTTGTTGAGGAGGTCCTGTTTGAGCAGCAAAAACAGCCCGGCGTCTGGGAAGGATATACCCGCAATTATACACCGGTCTATCTGGCAAGCAGCGCCTCGCTTGCCGGTCAAATCCTGCGCGTCCGACTGACGGGGCTTGCCGGCGACGGCTGCGCAGCGCAAGCCGTCCAGGAAGAAGCCAGCGGTGCCATATAATCATCTTGAAATATGACGTGTCAGTCCCGACAAAGTCGAGTGGTGATTATGTAAAGAGCTTCATCACGTTCTGTACTTCCTGCTTGCGGTTACTAGAAATCAAATCCTCATAGGCATAGAACATAAATCCATTGCAGCCCAAAGACCGGCCGGTTTCCACTTGGCGCGCTATGGTATCAGTGCTGTTTCTCCAGGAACCCTTGTCGGCGTCTGTGCCGATCTTATAAAGTCCCAGGCCAAAATAGAGTTTGACGCTCTTTTCCGTAACAAGATTCTTCCACGTTTTAGCTGCTGAGGCATAGGGCAAAACCGGGTTATCGTAGTTATAGTAAAGCTGAGGGCAAATATAATCGACATATCCGGAATGTTGGCACCAGACGCTGACATCCGCGCCCATCTCCAGGTCATTTTTCAGATTGCCCTGGGGCGAGACGCCGAAAACTGCGTCTGGCCGCGCGGCTTTCACGGCCTGGTAAGTGGCCTTAAGCAGCGCGTTGATGTTTTCGCAGCGCCATTTTTCCAGGGAAAGCGGGCTGTCCTTTGCGCTTTTGCAGTAGGCCGCATAGGAAGCCTTGTCAAAATCCGCGTTTTGATCAGGATAAAAATAGTCGTCGTACTGCACCCCGTCCACATCATAGTTCTGCACGATCTCCTTGACCCCATTGACAATGTAATCACGCACCCCGGACCAGCCGGGATCCAAATATTTATTCTTGTTGTATTCCACGGCCCAGTCCTTTCGCTTCGGGTCCGAACGGAACACATTCCAGGGATTGTTTTCGCTGAGGATAGACGGCAGGCCGTTGAGCGTGACACGCATGGGATTGACCCAGGCGTGAAATTGCAGCCCAGCCTTGTGCGTGGCCTCGACCATATAGGCCAGCGGGTCAAAACCGGGGTTTACGCCCTGGGTGCCCCCCACCAAATGGGACCAGGGGTACAACTTCGACGGATACATGGCATCGCTAAAAGGCCGCACGTGGACGATCAAGGCGTTCATACCGCGGGCTTTTGCATTTTGGACAATCGCGTCGTATTTTTTTTGAAACGCCGCTTGGCTGCGGTTGGATGCGCCGCTCATGTCCAGATCCATATACGTCACCCAAACCGCCCGCATTTCTGGCTGGGCTTCCGCTGGCGTTGCCTGGACCGGTGAGGCCCCGAGCGGTAAAGCGCTGCTCGTCGCGCTGCTGGCAGAGGCAGTGGAGATGGCAGAAGAAGTCACCGCTGTCCCTGATGTCTGGTCTATTTTGCGCATAACCATGATAACCAGCACCACCACAATCAGAACAAGAACCGCCAGAATTTGTTTATGTTTATGCACGAGCGAGATGACCACAGCGCTTCCTCCCTGTTTTTGAAATCCGTGGCAGGACGCCACCGCCTTCAGTATAGAAAGTCCGGAAGGAGAATCTGCGCGAAATGTGTACAGGCTGGAAAATTGTATTCTGTTATTGGGCAGTGGTCAGCTTGGCTGCAATTCTGCTGACCGTGCATGACAAGCGCGCGGCGCGCCGGGGAGCCTGGCGCGTACGCGAAAGGACGCTGTTGTTCTGGGCATTTGCAGGCGGCAGCCTGGCCATGTGGATGACAATGCTGGCAATCCGGCACAAAACGCACCGTCCGAAATTTATGGTGGGGTTGCCCTGCATTCTGGCGCTGCAAATCATCTGCGCTGCAGTGGCCTGCATGCATATTCATGCCCTTTCTATGCCTGGAGACGTCTGAAT
Source organism: uncultured Oscillospiraceae bacterium (assembly GCA_900554535.1). GTDB lineage: Bacteria > Bacillota > Clostridia > Oscillospirales > Acutalibacteraceae > Caproicibacterium. The sequence continues at coordinate 18,436 of USIA01000016.1, forward strand.
TCAGACCAAGCTGCGTTCCCTCTTTCCCAGCACCTGACTGCCACAAAAAAGACGGCTGCGGCCTGTGCCCATGCACAGAAACCGCAGCCGTCTTTTTTCGGACTCTATACTTACTTTTTCGCCGTCAAAATTGCCGTTGCACCTTTTTGGCCCACGCATTCCGGACACATGAATCCGGCTTCGCGCAAAAGTGCTAACTCATTGGTCACAGTCAGCGGCGTATCAAAATGGAAATACCCCGCCGGCTTGCCCGCAGCCAGGGACGCATACTTTGCAAAATACGCATCTTCCTCTGCCTGGTCTGCCGCCATATAGTCTCCGTTTAAAAAAGTCCCGCCCTGCTTTAAGCACATATAGATCTTCTGATACAGGGCGCGTTTGGCTTCATGCGTAAAATGGTGCAGGCTTTCGACCGACAGCACGACGTCAAAGCGCTCCACGCCAAAGTCATATTCCAGATAATCGCCCCAGACCAGCGTCACGCGTTTGCCCATACCGGAAAACTTTTCATGCAGTTTGCCCAGCATTTTCTGAGAAAGATCGATCCCCGTGACCACCGCATCCGGCACGGCCTCGAACACGCCCGACAGCTCCAGGCCGGTCCCGCAGCCAAGGTCCAGCACATGCATGCCCGCCTGGCGCGGCAAAAGCCCCATGATCGCTCGATATGCTTCTGGCACGCCTTCGACCTCAGACAGCATGTGTGCGTCATATCCATCCACATGCGTGTCAAAGAACACGTCCATCTTTTCTAATTTTTCTACCATCAATCGAAAACCTCTCTCTTACCAAAAAGGAAATTGAAATCCCCTATCATCCCTTGCAGACCAGATTCACCAGTTTGCCGGGCACATAGATCTCTTTGACGAGCGTCTTTCCAGCAATGGCCGCGGCGATCTTCTCATTCGCCTTGGCAGCTGCGAGGGCGTCTTCCTTGGCGATATCCGCAGAAACGGACAGGCGCGCGCGCACCTTGCCATTGATCTGGACTGCAATCTCAACCAAATCGTCCTTGCATTTGGCCTCGTCATATTGCGGCCAGGGTTGCTGGCAGGCCATCCCCCCTGTGCCGATATTGGCCCAGACCTCTTCTGTCACGTGCGGCGCAAAGGGGTCGAGCAGCAACGTAAAGATGCGCAGCTCCCCGCGGGTGATGGAGCCGGCCGCGTTAATCTCATTGAGCAGGCTCATCAACGCAGCGATGGCCGTGTTGAATTTCAGCTGCTCAATATCCTCGCTGACCTTTTTAATTGTCTTATGGAACGGCCGTTCCAGTTCGGGGCGAATCGCGTCGCCCTCAATCATTGCATCCTGTAAAGCGAAATAGCGCTCCACAAAGCGACGGCAGCCTTTCAAGCTGTTGGTGCTCCACGGCGCCGCCTTTTCGAAATCGCCGATGAACATTTCGTAAAGCCGCAGCGTATCCGCGCCATATTCATTGACAATATCATCTGGATTGACGACATTGCCGCGAGACTTGCTCATCTTTTCGCCGTTTTCGCCGAGAATCATGCCGTGGCTGGTGCGTTTGGCATACGGTTCCGGCGTGGGGACCTCGCCGATGTCGTAGAGGAATTTGTGCCAGAACCGGCTATAAAGCAGATGCAGGGTCGTATGCTCCATGCCGCCGTTATACCAATCGACCGGCAGCCAGTAATCCATGGCTTCTTTACTGGCAAAAGCCGTGTCGTTGTGCGGGTCTGTATAGCGCAGAAAATACCACGACGAACCGGCCCATTGGGGCATGGTGTCCGTTTCACGCTTGGCTGGGCCGCCGCAGTGCGGACAAGTTGTATTGACCCAATCTGTCATCTTCGCCAGCGGCGACTCGCCGTCGTCGGTTGGCTCATAGCTCTCGACTTCTGGGAGGCGCAGCGGGAGCTGGTCCTCCGGCAGCGGCACATAGCCGCATTTATCGCACTTCACAATCGGGATCGGCTCGCCCCAATAGCGCTGGCGCGCGAACACCCAGTCGCGCAGCTTATAATTGACTTTCTTGCGGCCAAAGCCCTTTTCTTCCATGTAGTCCTTGATCTTTACCTTTGCTTCTTCGACGGGAAGGCCGTCTAAAAAGCCGGAGTTGACCATGATGCCGGTGGCGCAGTCGGTGAAGGCCTCCTCCTCGACATTGCCGCCCTTGACGACTTCGACGATCGGCAGGCCAAATTTCTTGGCAAAGGCCCAGTCACGCGTGTCGTGCGCCGGAACAGCCATGATGGCGCCCGTGCCATACGACATCAGCACGTAATCGGAGATAAAGATCGGGATTTCCTTGCCATTGACCGGGTTGATCGCACGCACGCCTTCCAGCTGCACGCCCGTCTTGTCCTTATTGATCTGCGCACGCTCAAACTCGCTCTTGCGCGCAGCCTGCTGCTGATAGTCGCGGATTGCGTTCATGTTTTGCAGCTGGCCGCTCCATTTATCGATGTACGGATGCTCCGGCGAAATGACCATGTACGTGGCGCCAAAGAGCGTATCCGGCCGAGTGGTATAGACGGTCAGCTTGTCACCGGCTGTGGTCTGAAAATCGACCTCTGCGCCTTCACTGCGGCCGATCCAGTTTTTTTGCTGGGTCTTGACGCGCTCGGGATAATCGACGGTATCCAGACCGTCGATCAGCTTTTGGGCATAGTCGGTGATTTTCAGCATCCACTGGCTCTTTTCCTTGTGGATGACCGGGCTGCCGCAGCGCTCGCAAACGCCCTCCACAACCTCTTCATTTGCCAGGACGCACTTGCAGCCGGTGCACCAGTTGACATTCATTTTCTTTTTATAGGCAAGGCCGTGCTTGAAAAGCTGCAGGAAAATCCACTGGGTCCACTTGTAATAATCCGGGTCTGTCGTATTGATCTCGCGGCTCCAGTCAAAAGAAATACCGAGCGACTGGATCTGTTTTTTAAAGCGCGCGACGTTATTCTTTGTGACGGTGGCCGGATGAATATGGTTTTTGATCGCGTAGTTCTCGGTCGGCAGGCCAAAGGCGTCCCACCCGATCGGATACAAAACGTTATACCCCTGCATACGGCGCTTGCGCGCAATGATATCCAGCGCCGTATACGGGCGCGGGTGGCCGACATGCAGGCCCTGCCCAGACGGATACGGGAACTCGACAAGCGCGTAATACTTCGGCTTGCCGCAGGTATGGTCCTGCGCATGGAACACGCCCGCCGCTTCCCAGGCGTCCTGCCATTTCTTTTCAATTGCTTTGTGGTCGTATTTCAATGTTCTTGCCCCTTTTCCACACGCGCCTTTGCCCCCAAACGGCCGCACAGCGCGCCAGAATTTCTTTATTCCGCAACGACAAGTTGGGAGATATCTTCCTCAATGCCATCCTTCCACATACGGTCCAGGTCATAAAACGTACGGGATTCCGGTGTGAACACATGCACCACCACGGTGCCATAATCCAGCAAAATCCACGAATTGCTTCGATAGCCCTCTACGTGGTCCGGCGCCACGCCCGCCTCCTTGAGCTGAAACTCCACTTCGTCCGCCAGAGACTTGACATGGGTGCTGCTGGTGCCGGTGGCAAGGACGAAGTAATCCGCGAGGGTGGAGACCTCGGAGATGCGGATCAACCGCAGTTGCTTTGCCTTTTTTGCGTCCAAAATCCGGACGGCTTTTTCTGCCAATGCTTTGGATTCCATTCGATCAACCTTTCCGCGCCTGCTGGAGTGCCAGGGCAACTTCATTATAAGCCGCAACCGTATCCGGATGGATGGCAACCCCCTGCTGCGCCAAATCTGTAATGGTATAGGCCAGCTCCGCATGCATGACGGCAGCCAGGTCCTTTTTTGCGAGCCGGCGAAATTCCTCGACGCCTTTATAATCGCGTCCAACCGCGATAAAATCCGCTGTGAACACAATCTTTTCCAATAGCGACATGCCAGCGCGCCCGGTCGTGTGATAGCGCACAGCATCCAACAGTTCCTGGTCATGAATGTCCAGCGTCCGCTCGATATACGCTGCGCCGAGGATCGCGTGCCAGAGTTTTGGCGCCTGGCGTTCCACCGGGGTCAGCACAATCCCATACCGCTGCATGCAGGCCAGCTGCTCATCGTGCGGCATGTCCTTGACAATATCGTGCAGGATACCCGCCAGCTGTGCTTTATCCGGGTCGGCGCCATAACGATCCGCCAAATCGCGGGCTGCTTCGCTGACATGGATGGAATGCGCATAACGGTAATCGCCCAAAAGCGGCCGGATAATTTTCTTATAAGGGGTAATATCCATCTTTCACGGCTCCTGATATAAAGAATTTTTGGCAATATACCGCGCCACCGGCGGCGGCACCAGAGTATCGATTGGCTCACCCGCAGCGGCGGCAGCCCTTACCTGTGTCGAAGAAACCGGCAGATAGTGCACATCCCGCACGAGTGTTCGCCCGCCCTGCTGTTCCAAGCGGCGGGCATAC
>USIA01000017.1 GCA_900554535.1 uncultured Oscillospiraceae bacterium
GCCGCAGCCGGCTTTCGCACAGGCGGCCAGCGCTTCGGCGTCCCAGCCGCAGGGACCGGAGCCTAGCACAAACGGCGTTCCCAGACGCTTTCCGCAAAGTGTGGTCTGTAAATCGGCCATATGGATTCCTCCTTTGTATCATTTCAGATTTGCAAGGGCCTTTTTCGCAGGGGGCTTTGCCGTCATGGCATCTTCAAATAGGCCATCGCCGCTTCAATCCGCACGACATAGCCCGTGCAACGGCATAGATTTCCATTCAAATACGCTTTCACATCATCATAAGTGGGATTTTTCAGGGTGCGCTTCATCGCATAGACCAGAACGACAAACCCCGGCGCACAATAGCCGCATCCTTCTCCCCCAACATGAACCAGGCAGTCTACAATTTTCTCCGCCTCTTCCCCGAGCCCTTCCACGGTGCGGATCTTATGTCCGTCCGCGCGCACGGTCAGATATTCACAGCTGAGGATCGGCGTATCGTCCAACAGCACGGTACAGGTCCCGCAGGCGCCGTCCCTGCAGCTGATCTTAACCGAAGGACAGCCATGCGCGCGCAGTGTATCGGCAAGGCATTCATCCGGCGGCACATCCCAGATCTCTTTCCTGCCGTTCAATTCCACATGCACTTCCACTTGTCAACACCTCGATTCCACGCCGGGCAAAAACCTGGCACAGTGCCCGCCGGTAATCCGCGGAACCACGATAGTTGCTCCCAAACCGGAATTCCGCTGTAATCTGCGCGGCCAATTCTCGTGCATCCCCCGGATCAACCGGCCCGGCCCGCAGCTTGGCCATCGTCTTTTCCGCCAGCTTCGCCCGTCCGGGGAAGATCCCTCCTGCAATGATCCAGTCCGTCCCCGCCCGACTCATGGCCAGACAGAAAATCGAGTAATCGCTATAAGACCGGCGCATCATCTGCACCAGACCCCTGCGCTTTTCCTTGGGCAGCAGAATCTCCACCAGGATGTCTTTCTCCGGCTTTTTCTCCTGCATATACGCCCACAGAGTCTTGACGCCGCCGTGGTAAAACCGCACGCTGGCGTGCAGGGCCAAAAGCGCAGGGAGAATATCCGAAAAACCAAAGCGGGAAGCAACATGGGCGCCGATGGTAATGGCATTGCGAAGCTGCACGCCGACCAGATGAGCAAGCGGCTGCGATAACATCTCTCCGAAGTTTTGATGAACAATGGAGCTTGTCTCCACCGCACGCAAGGAGGTGTAGGCACCGATCGCCACACAGCCTTCGTCTTCCCGAATATAATCCAATCCGCACGCGTCCAGATCAATGGCCACATTGATGCGCAGATGCGTTCGATTCAAGAATGTGCAGCCGCCGAGCAGGCGGTTCGAGCGGTTTTTGCAAAGGAGCGCATACGCCTGTTCCAGATTATCCGGTTTTGCATATTCCCGAATTTCCATCCAGGTTTCCCTCCTTTTCCTGTATCGCGCGCCACACCACTTCCGGCGTGATCGGCAGCGTATCAAAGTGGATGCCCAAAGCGTTAAACAGCGCGTCTGCAATCGCCGGTGCCGGCGAACCCGTCGCGATCTCGCCGAGGGACTTTGCGCCAAACGGCCCGGTCGGTTCATAGCTCTCGATAAACGTAACGTCCATTTGTGGCATATCCATCTGACACGGAATCTTATAGCTCTGCAAATCGCGGCTGAGCATCCGGTTGTCGTGTTCCCCATACTGAACCTGCTCAAACATCGCCATGCCAATGCTTTGGGTGATGCCGCCCATGGCCTGCACGCGCGCATTGCTGGGATTGAGCACACGCCCGCAGTCAATTGCGGAAGTCATGTGCAGCAGCCGGTAAAACCCGGTCTCTTTGTCCACCTCCACTTCCACGCAGGTGGCGACGTACGGGCTGGGGGCAAAGCTATCCAGAAATGATCCACTCACGGTCAGCGGATCTCCGCCATCCCAATAGCTGCCCCAACGGTCTGCAAACTCGATTAAATCCATCAGGCGTTCGCCGTTTTCCCGGTAAAAGGTCTCATCCTGAAAGCGCAATGGCGCATCTGGCGGAAGGTTTGCCGTTTTGCGAACGCTTTTCCATAACAGCGCCTTCATCTTTTCGGCCGCAACTTTCGCGGCGCTGCAGCAGCGGTACACATTCGAGGAAGCATATGTACCGGCATCGAATGGCGTACAAGCAGTATCTGCTGCGATCAGATGCAGGTGCTCGATCGGCACGTCCAATACCTCTGCCACAATCTGCAGCATAACGGTGTTGGAGCCTGTCCCGATGTCCGCATGTCCCGAAAAAATGCAAAAGGAACCGTCCGCATTCATCGAAATGTTCACATTCCCGCGGTCAACGCGCGGCACGCCGGAAGCGTGGGAAGCAATTCCAATGCCGACGCCGCGCACAATGGTTCCGTCCGGCGGAACACGATTGCGCTTTTCCTGCCAATGGATCTTCTCCATCGCGCAGCGGATGCAGGCGTCCAAGGTCGAGCTTTGCACATACGCCGGATCATCCGGCAGCCAGCCATTCATCACAGGATGAGAATCCCCCACCTGCGCGATATTTTTCAGAAGGACTTCCGGCAAATCCAGATTCAGCTCCGCCGCCAGATGGCGGGCGGCGGCGTTTAGCAAAAAACAATTTTGCGTCGCGCCAAATCCACGGAAGGCGCAGCCCTCCAACGTATTACTAAAAACGGAATACTGCCGAATCCGCATGGCGTCTACGCGTGGAAAAATGGCATAGGAATTGTGAATGCCTGTCTCCAAGACATCCTCGGAAATTTCCGAATAAGCGCCCGCATTCTGAAAGCCGTAGGAATCGAGCGCACGAATGGTTCCGTCCGCATCCGCGCCGACGGTCAAGCTGAGCGCATAGGCGTGCCGCGAACCGATGGTGAGCATCGCTTCTTCCCGGCTAAAGATGAGGACAGCCGGACGTTTTGTCAGATAAGTCACCAACGCGCACCAGCAATAGGGGCTAAAGATATTTTTCCCGCCAAAGCCGCCGCCGACTTGCGATTTGATGACCCGTATTTTGCGCCGGTCAATGCCAAGGCTTCTGGCAACGTCCTCCTGCATGGCATCTGTTGCCTGGGTCGGCGCCAAAATGGTCAGATACCCGCGGTCGTCGTAATAGGAATAGCAGCGGTGCGTCTCCAACTGGGTGTGGATCTGCTGCGGCGTTCTGACCGTCACCCGCGTCACGTGCGCACACTGCGCGAGGGCTTTTTCCACATCGCCGTAAACGTGCTCGCTAAAATACGCCTGATTGTGTTCCGGGCGATACGTTTCCCGCATGCTGGGTGAAACGACGAGTTCATCCAAATGATCGCCGTGCACGATTTTTTCGCTATGTAAGGCCTGTGTAAAATCCATCAGCGGCGGGTGGACTTTCCATTTGATACGCAACAGCTTTCGGATCCGTTCTGCAGCCTTATCCGTTTCAGCCACTACGAGCGCCACCACATCGCCTTCGTATCTGCCGACGCGGTTGAGCACATGGCGCTCATATGGCGTATAGTTCCATCCGAAATTCGTGACAATCGGGGTATCTTCCCACGTGATTAAGCGCACAAAACCGGGAACGCGTTCCGCCGCGCGCGCGTCGATCGATAGAACCTCTGCCGATGGATATGGGCAATGTACGGCTTTGATAATCAGCGCGTCCGGCCGGACCCTGTCCGCCATATACACCGGGCGGCCCAAGCCAAGCGCTTTCCCCTCAATGCGCGGCGTCAATTTTGTGATGTACTTAAATGACTCCATCGCAACCTCCATTGGTAGAGTAAGATAGTCTCTCAAATCTTTTTGCGGACAATCATATGTCGAATGACACGATCAATAAAATATTCTTCAGAATACAGCACGGGGTTGGCATGCAGGTCATAGCCGACCTCTCCCAGATATAACAGTCCATACCCCAATGGGATTTCCAGCGCAGCAGATACCTCTTCCGTAGCAGGCATCGAACGAACTTCCGCCAGGTTTGTCTCCACCGACGTGTTGCAGAATTTTTCCAAAAACGCGAAAATAGATGGTTTAAAATCCGATTGGTGATAATTGGGATTTCGGATCAACCGCGTCGGCACATAGTCAATACAAAATACGCCCGGTTTTCCGTTTGCCTTGATCATGCGGGACACACGCAGCAGTTCTTCCCCCTCCGGGATTTTCATCTGCACCGCAAGCTCGGCTGACGCGGGCACCTTTACGCTGCGCAGCTGGCATGTTTCTGCATGCTTGCCGTTCATCTCCAGCGTGTTCGACAATTCATAGTTCAGGTCCAGCCGTGTGCGGACATGTACGACATCTCGATTGACCAACGTCCCGATGCCGTGCTTGCGTGTCACCCAGCCTTCCCGCTCCAGGCTGGTCAGGCATTCCCGCAAAATATGCCGGCTGACACCGAAGTGTTCCGCCAGCTCTACCTCTGGCGGGAGTGTGTCGCGCCCCGCATATTCCCCGCTTTGGATCTCATACAAGAGCATCCGGGTAATTTTTTCGGATAATTGTTGTGTTTTGGGCATATTGAATTCCTTCCTATCTGTGCATGCATAATAAATAGGTTATACCTACTTTTGAGATTCATCTTATCACATGAAAAATGAATCATCAAGTAGCACACAGGCTTTGCCACATAAAACACAAACTTTATGGATGAATCATCTCTCCACCCTGCAAGCCGCACAAAAGCCGGCGCTCATCCACAGCGCCACGAATCCACGTATTGGCTGTCGCCATGTTCTGCACGCGCACCTCGCCGCAAAGATGCATGCGGCTTAACGCCGTGCGGATAGGTGCATCCTCTGGGCAGCGCACCCACATCGTATGGATGGCGCCATAGAGATAGCAGTCCGATTCCCGTTGCCGCAAGCGGGCAAGGTCATCGCACACAGTCGCCAATGGAATGGAGCTCCACGCATACACAATGGGCAAGTCCAGCTCTGTCAGCACACGGACGGTCTCCAGAAAGGCATGGTAGATAACGGATGCCGCGCCGCCCTCTTTCAAAAGCCACACCGGCCCTTCCGGAAACGTCTCCGGCATCCTGTCTGTCACAACCACTGTGCCGCGCGGCCAGGTGTCGACACAGCCATTTGGCGTCTTTGCCGTTTGCGGCCGTTTGAGCTCCTCCGGTTTATCCAGCCGGAATTCGACGGTTGGCGGCTGCCAGGCATTCAATTTTCTGCAGTCGAAAGAAAGATCCGCGGCCTCCCCACACAGGGCAAAAATCATATCCAGCGCGCCCCGCCAGGCGTACCGCCCCTCTAGATCAATGTCGGTGACCTGATTCATTCGACGTATCCTCCTTCCCCGAGAAACGCTGCCTCTAAAACGCCCAGATGGATGCGCCCCGTTGTATAGGCATGACCCGTAGCTGCATTGAAAAAATTGACCTTACAGGGGGCATCCCATGCGCGCGGCACGTTGGCCCAATTGTTTGCGCACATTTGGAACAGCGACTGAAACGGCGTACCGTAGATGTCTGTATTTTTGCAAAACGGGATATCGGCCAGCATTTGTTGAATGGCTTCGTCCGTGCATCGAACCGTCAAATTGGTTTCCTGACCATAAATCAGGCAGTCATTCACGCGTCCATAGGCCACGCCCTCGTCGTCCACGACAGAGACAAGCGGCGTTGTAGCATTGCCCGCCAAGACCGCATCCATGGAAAACCCGCGGTCATAGACCGTTGGCAGAGACTGCTCGACATTGCGCGCACAGACCTGCACAGCGCCCGTCATGTTCCCGGTGCGCGCCGCCAAAATATAGAGCCGTTCCGGCGACGTGCCGCAGGCATGGGCGATGGCTTCGGCGAGCGTTTCATCCGGCATTTCTTCCGTCTGGACGCCCGCCACCGCCTTTCGCGGATTTGGGTCGCGGTACGAGACTGCCTGTGCAAAGACGTCGGATCCCAAAATCGCGCGCACCGGCCCGGACACGACCTGCTGTCTGCCGTGCCACGGCACCCGCGTCGCCGCCACGTAGGAGGCCATTTCACAGATACCGGGGTCGTCCGTCACGACTTGCAGGCCCGGCACCAGATAGTGCCGCAGGGGCAATAGCGTATAGCGCAAGCTCCCCAGCATCCCCATGCCGAGCTCTGCAAAGTACTTTCCGGCCCGGAACCCGCCTTTGCTGTGGATGCCCATGTCCAAGACGACGGCGCCATTTTCCAGCGGTATCACCTCGATATTGAGCCGCTCCGCCTTTGGCAGGACCTCGCGCTCCAGGACGCGGGCAGATGCTTCATTCACACTCCAGTGCTGCATGTTTTTCCCCCTCCAGTGCCTGCCGGCCGGCGCGCAGCGCTTTGGCGGTCAAAGCCAATTTCTTTCCGAGCAGCTGTGCGTTCTGCATGGCCTGCCGGTCTTCCGCCGCGCCTGCCGCCAAACGATCCTGGCTCCAAACAGACACGCCGGCATAAATACCCAGTCCGCCATTGACCACGGGCATGCCCTGCGTATGGTAAAAGCCCAGAATCGCTTGGATCGCAGTTTCCTGCCCGCCATTTCGCGTACCGCCAACCGCCAGCGCGGCGCCGGGCAGGTACATCCGCAGGAAGGGATTCTGCCGTTGGTTCAAATATTCCGAACGGAATCGAGACAAAAAACTGGAAAGCTGCGGCGTCATGCCCATTTCATAAACCGCTGTGCCGATCAACACCCCGTCGTACGTGAAAAAGCGCTGGTTCCAATCTTCCATATCATCGTGGTACAGCACACATCCGGTGGTTTCCTTTCGGATGCATGCATCGCAGTGAATGCAGGGGGCGATCTTTCGATTTTGCAAATAGAGCATATCCACCTGCACCTGTTCGACCGATTCGGCGCCTTTCCGCGCTTCCTCCATGGCATAAGCAGTGGACGCTTTGCGCGGACTTCCACACACAAAGAGCAATTTCACCATCTGTCTCTTCCTCCCTTCTCAAATCAATCGCCAGCCGATTACAAACGCTGCAAAAATGCCCTCATTTTTTCGGACGCTTCCGCAGCAACCTGTTTTTCATCCAGGCCGCAGGCGAAATCCCCCTTATAATAGGCAAGGCGGCCGTGGACAATCGTCGCTTCCACGTTTTCCTGGCTGGCATTGTACATCAGCGTCGCCATGGTATCGAAATCGGGAGAAGAGCGCAGGTAAGACGGATCAAACAAAAACAGATCCGCCAATTTTCCGACTTCGATGGACCCCAGGTCGGTCCGGTGCGTCGCCTTGGCCGCATTGACGGTCACAAAGTCCAGCATGTTCTGTGCGGACATGGCCACCGAACTGCACGTTTCCGCCTTTTGCAGCAGCAGCCCGAATTTCAGGCTTTCAATCATGTCGGAAGAGTTGTTGCTTGCCGCGCCATCTGTCCCCATTGTGATATTGACGCCCTGCTTCAGCATGGAGGCCATCTTCGGAATGCCGGAGCCGAGATACGCGTTGGAAACCGGGCAATACACGACGTTGACGCCGTGGCGGGCAAATACCGGAATTTCCTCCTCCTGCAGGCGCACACAATGCACGGCGAGCAGCCGGTCCGTCAACACACCCAGGTCTTCCATCGTCTGCACGACCGTTTTGCCGAACCGCTCCTTTGTGAAGTTATTGTCCTCCTCGGTCTCCAAAACATGCATGGTATAGGGGATCCCCGTTGTGTTGGAGTAATCCACCATCGCTTTATAGAGGGCCTCTGTCGTCCCCCACGGCACTGAGGCACCCGCCCAGACGCGCACCAGTGGATGCTGTTCATTGACATACTCCTGAACCAGGGCATCGGTGCGGCGGATGCATTCCTCCGCAGGATGGATAAACGACGGGTGAACGCCCATCTCCAGCCCGGTGTCGTGATAGCAGTCCATGTAAATGCCGCGAATGCCGACTTGTTCCATGGTCTCGATGCTCGCGCGTGGAATCTCTGAATTCTGCTGCAGATAATTAAAATCCCCCATGGTCGTGACGCCGCATTTCAGGCTTTCCATCGCCGCAATTTTGGTTCCCAGCGCATAGAGTTCCGCCGTCATGGGCGGTCCGCAGCGCAAAGGAGCCGCCTGCAGCCACGCCATCAAGTTCTTATCGGCGCCCAATCCTTTCATCAGAGACTGAAACGCATGGACATGCAGATTCTGCATACCGGGGAACAGCGCTTTTCCTGTCCCATCCAGCGTCATTTTTGCGGACCATTGTGTCCTTGGCAGATCGCCAATTGCCACAATCTTACCATCTCGTATTGCCACGTCAGTCTGTGGCAGAACCGACCGAACAGCATCTTGGGTATAGACCGTGCTGTTGCGGATCATGATATCTGCTTCTTGCCTCATTTGTCCTCGCGTCTCCTTTTTAAGAATCGATATCAGGTACGACGGCGCCATACTGGATACACTGCCGTGTAAAAAGAAAGTTTTGCCGGTGCATCCCCACGCTGACGAGCTGACTGTGCGGATGCGACTTCCAAGATTTTGGGAAAGCAGCACCCGGGGAAATCGTGCCCCCTGCGTATACCATCGAATACGTGACAAAATATTCATCTAAATACCCGGCATCCAGCAAAGCGCTGCAATAGGTCGGCGACTCCGCAGAAACCAGCTCCATCCCCATTTGGCGCAGGGCGTACAGCATCAGCTGCATATCGGGTTCTGCCCCGACCCCCGTCATGAGGACCGGTATCTCGGAAAAGCCACCGTGCAAGTCCGGCAAATCGGCTTTGAGAATCTCTTCCTTCGTGGTAAACGGGCCCAAAAGCCGATGGACATGCGGGCTGTGCGACTGAACGAAAGCGCCTCCTTCCGGCGAAGTCGCAATCATCACCTTCAAGCGCTCCGCCGGGTCCACAGAAAATGTGTCGTGTGAAAACGGAATATCGGTGCCATCCAGACTGACAACCACCTGGCACGGCTGGTCCGGCTTTTGCAGGACCTCTTTTCGCTGCGCCATCAGTTCCCGGTCCATACAATGGTTGATATATGCGCTTTCGCGGTTCAGCGTATTGGCGCCGATGAGCAGTCCATCTGCGTAGGCGCGCAGCAGATTCAGACACCAGAAATCACATGCGCCGCCGTCCGGATCTAAAGCATTGCATTTGGCAATCAGCGGACCGACGGGATTATCCTGAAACGCCATTTTTCCATCTGCGCTCAAAACAATCGAAGAAATCAAGTAGGGCCTGTCCGCTCCCGGCTTGGGAAACACGAGCGGTGTCGGATAGTAGTTGACTGAATCCGGGAGCGGTCGTCCGCCTTGTGCGCGGCGCTCGAAATCCTCCAAAAGCGGTGTGTTGCGATAGATCGCAACAATCTTCCGATCTTCGGGGACCGTATTCAGATAGGACAGCCGTACTGTTTTCATCTGTGCTCTGGCTCCTTTCACTCGTTCGATCACGTTTTACGCAGGCGTTGCCGATACGGACGGTTCGCCCTCCCGCTTGCCGGCCATCAGCATGCCCAGCCGCTCATAGGTAGCCTCTGACCGGTCCATCTCACCCAAAATTTGTCCTTCATAGATGACGCCGATGCGGTCGGCCAGTGCCAGAATCTCATCGAGTTCCGTCGAAACCAGGACCACCGCACAGCCGCGGTCGCGCGCCGCCATGATTTGTTCATGGATAAACTGAGTCGCGCCGATATCGACGCCGCGCGTCGGATGGACCGCAAACAGGAGCTTGGGTTCCTTGTTGAGTTCCCGCGCAACGACGACCTTCTGCTGATTGCCGCCCGACAAAGAATACATATCGTTTTCTGCATTTGGCGTCTTAATTCCATAATGTTCAATCAAGTATTTCGATTGCTCAGCCACTTTTTTCCAATCCAAAAAGACGCCGTGTGTGAATTGATCCTGGTAAAAGGTGTCCAATACCAGATTTTTGCGAATGGACATCTGCATGACCACGCCCATGCCTTGCCGGTCTTCCGGAATGTGCGCGACGTTCTGGTTTAAAATCTCGCGGGAAGATGCCTTTGAGACATCCTTGCCGGCAATCCGCACGGTTCCTGTCTTTTTGCAAAGGCCCACGATGCCGCGGATCAATTCACTCTGTCCGTTGCCGTCCACGCCCGCAATGCCATAGATCTCTCCGGCGCGCACCTGCATGCTCAAGTCGCGGACGGTCTCCACCCCTTGTTTGTTCTTAGCATGCATGTGTTGAACTTCCAACAGGACCTCGCCCGGCTTTTGCGGGCGTTCATTGACCGTCATATGCAATTCTTTGCCGACCATCAGATTCGCCAAATGCTGCGCGTCTGTCTGGCTCGTCTGGACGGTGCCAACGACTTTGCCCAAGTGCAAAATCGTGATAATGGAACTGATCTCCATGACTTCTTTGAGCTTATGGCTGATGAAAATGACGCCCTTCTCTTCTGCAACCAAATTCTGAATGGCGTGGAACAGCTCCCGCACTTCCTGCGGCGTCAGGACGGCTGTCGGCTCATCCAAGACGAGCAGATCGCAGTGCTTATACAGGGCTTTGATGATTTCCACACGCTGCTGCTGGCCAACTGTCAGCGTCCCAACCTTTGCGTAAGGATCGACCTGCAGCCCGTATTTTTGGGAAATCTCCATGATATGTGCGGCAACCTGTTTTTGATTGATAAAGGCCTTTTTCTCATCCAAACTTAAGATAACGTTCTCGACGACCGTCAAAGTCGGAATCAGCATAAAATGCTGGTGTACCATTCCAATGCCGTTGGCAATCGCCGTTTTCGGTGAATCCAATGTAGTCTCTTTCCCGTTAATGAGAATCTTTCCTGCGTCGGGCTTTGCAAGCCCATACAGAATGTTCATCAACGTACTTTTGCCCGCCCCATTTTCGCCCAGCAGCGCATGAACTTCTCCGCGCCGAAAGCCGACCGACACCTGGTCACATGCAACCGTACCGGGGTAAACCTTGGTGATGCCTTGTAACTCGACAAATTGCATCGTTTTTCTGCCTCCTTGCGCTTCTACTGCCTCCATCTTTCTTTCAAAAAGAGACGCTTTTAGGATTGCGATTGAGCTTGCGATTGCACCAGTGTCTTCAAATCAACGCCATCGTGCGATTTCTGCCACAGATCTTTGAGGGTCGCCTTCTGTTCATCCGTCAGAACATCCGCGTATTTCCCGGAATAGTCGGACAAGGTGATGACACCGTCTGGCGCGCCCATATTTACAAAGCCAGACGGCAGCTGACCCTGAATGGCGCGGTCAACCGCAAGCTCGATTCCAAGCTTCGCGTCCTGCAGAACACTGACAAAGCACGACTGGCCTTCCGTTGTCTGATCGGACACTGCGCCGACATTCATCAGGCCCAGTGCGTCGCATTCCTGCACGGCGCCGACTCCGCAGGCATCTGCATTCTGCGTCACAATGTCTACGCCTTGCTGCTTGAGCGCGTCGACTGCCTGCTTTGCTTTGAGCGCATCGTCATAAGAGCCCGTATAGACCGGGATGGTCTCACAGCTTGCGTCAATGTACTTCGCGCCGTCTGCGACGCCCTGTGCCCATGTAACAATGGAATCAATCTTGTTGGAGCCAACTACGCCGATTTTCTTTGTTTTGGTTGCCATTGCGCAGGCTGCGCCGTCCAAGAAGCCCAGCTGATACGTGGCAAAATCGATGCCGGTCAGGTTCGGGTCCTGTCCGGACTGCGCGCTGGTGCAGATGAAGCGGATATCGGGATATTCCTGCGCCATTTGTTTTGCTGTATCCAAAAATTCTGCGCCGTGCGAGACGATGATCGTGTAGCCAGCATCCGCATAGCCGCGCATCGTGCTCTCATAGTCGGTCGACGCGATAGACTCGGAATAATTGACCGTACAACCCGGATATTTTTCTTTGATCGTATCCACGGCCTCTGCCGCCAATTGGCTCCATCCGCCGTCTTTCGCACTTCCAGTCAGCATCAGGCCGATCTTTACTTTGCTGTAGTCGGTCACAGCCGTGCCTGCTGTGGAAGCCGCCGAAGCCGCCGCGCTCCCTGTGCCGCCAGAAGACGTGTTACTCTGGTCATTGCCGCAGCCGCTAAAAACGCCTACAGCCATACCCACGGACAGAAGCAACGCAATTCCCTTTTTCATGTGTTTCATCGAATTTTCCTCCTTGTTTTATAGGATTCTCGTGAATGGATTTATGAAAAGATTCCAAAGGAACCTTAACGGCTCTTGGTATATGGAACACCCAACGCTGCGGGATCCTTGACATTCCGCGAGAAAATGCACAGCGCGAGAACGGTCAACACATACGGCAGCATCAGTGCAAACTCATACGGGAAGGCGCCCCCGCTTGCCTGCAGCCTGTAAGAAAGGGTTTCGCCGACGCCGAACACCAGCACGCCGCCCAGCGTACCCAGCGGCGTGTATCTTCCGAAAGTCACTGCCGCCAGGGCAATGAATCCGCGGCCCCCGGTCATATTTTCAGTGAACTGATTCAGGATGCCGGTGGACATGAACGCACCTCCAAAGCCGACCAGCATGGCCCCCACAACGCACGCGCCGTACCGCAGCTTCTTGACGCCGATGCCCACGCTCTCTGCTACCTTTGGATTTTCTCCAACGGAACGCAGCTGTATGCCGATTTTCATTTTATAGAAGACCACCGCGATCACCGCCACCAGACCAAAGGCGACGAAAGTCGGGATCGGCAGGCTCAGCACATCTCCAAAGGTCGCGCCTGCGTCCATCCCATCAAAGAAGGCGCGATTTAAAGTGGTTGTCAATCCAGCGCCAACCAGGTTGAAGGCGACGCCCAGCACCACCTGATTAATCCGATATTCCAAGGCTAACGCCGCAAACAGCAGTCCAAAAAGTCCCGCTGCAACAGCCGCCACCAAGCCTCCCAGCCATGCATTTCCAAATGCATGCGTTGCCACAACACCTGTCAAACAGCCGATCACCATCATGCCCTCGGCGCCCATATTGACGATGCCGGCGACTTCCATCACCAGAACGCCCAGGGACACAAACAGCAAAGGCGTCGAATATCGGATCATCGATAAAATAAACGATAAAATCATCTCAGGCATGCGCTAGCGCCCCTTTCCTCTGCTTTTTCGAGACACGCTGTAGGATTCTTCCCAATATATTGACAAGCACGCAAACAATCACCAGTGCGCGAATCAAATCGACAACCGAAGACGGAACGCCAGTAAACATCTGAATCGCATTGCCGCCGCTCTTCATCGCGCCCAATAGAACGCCCGCCAGCAGCATGCCAAACGGATTGCTGTATCCCAGCAGTGCAACCGCAACTCCATCGAAACCGAAGTTGCTGGCCATCCCCTTGAGCAGGCGGTGCTGGACGCCCAGCACCTCGATTGCCCCAGCTAGCCCCGCAAAGCCGCCGGATACAAACATGGCCATTAGCGTGTTTTTCTTCACCGAAATTCCCGCATACGCAGCAGCCAATTGGTTTGCCCCCACGATCTGCATACCGAATCCCGCCGTCGTCTTCCAAAGATAAATCGCAAAGAAAACAAGGCAGAGGATCATGAGCAAAAATCCGAAATTCACTTTAAGGCTGGGGAGCAGATTCCCCATCCAATAACGTTGTGCAAAAATAACCGTCTGCGCCGCGTCGCTGTTTGGATCTTGGATTGGACCGGAAACCGCCCACTGCACAAGATACTGGGCGACGTAGTTGAGCATCACTGTTGTGATGACTTCATTCGCACCAAAACGAACCTTGAGCACGCCGACAATCAGTCCCCAAATTGCGCCGCCGAGGAAGCCTGCCAGCAGTGCCACGCTCATCACCAAAACACCCGGCCCGGGCATATAAAGGACGACCAGCGTCGCGCTCAGGGCGCCCATATAAATCTGTCCCTCTGCGCCGATATTGATAAGCCCACATCGATAAGCGAAAGCATAACTCAGGCCCGAAAGCGTCAGTGTCGTGGTCTTGGCCAATGTATTGCCGACACTCGTGACAGATCCAAACGCGCCGGAAAACATCGTCCGGAATGTCGTGAGTGGTTCCTGGCCAATGATCAGAATGACGACAGAGCCAATGAGGAATGCCAATAGAATAGAAACGATCGGCTCAAAGACTTTGCTCGCTTTTACCATATACGTATGTACCCCTTTCGTAGCCGCTGCTGTTTTCAAGGCTCGGAAATTGGTTGGTCCTATTTGTGAATATCATACCCTCATTGTTTTTTCCTGTCAATGCATTTTTTTAAAAAAATCTTGCAAAAACCGCATTTTTGGCATTGTTAAAATTTTGTAAGTGTGAAAATAGTTGGACGCTATTTTCGATTTTTTTATTATTCCAACATAAACCCCAGGCAAAACTTTATTTATTATTTTATTTGGGCTTAAAATCTTTCAAATATAAAGCCGCTTTCAGATTTTTCCGATTTCAATCAACCCCTATTTTCATTTTAAAAACAGCAAATTTTTGTTCATTTTGACAGGCATTCGTATCCTGGATTTGTTAAGCAGGCATATAAAATAAACTTTTTTGCGTTTGTGCTTTGTATAATATTTCCTGTATCAACTGAAAATGAAGTGTGTTTTGAGCAATCCAATCTCAATAAGAAGCTCGATTGCAAGAAATGGTGCAGTGAATTGCGCAAAATAGCTGGCAAAAAGGGCGGAAACATTTCCAACGGCCATTTTTGCGCATGAAAACAAAAAATGCCCCGGCAAAAGGCCGGAGCTGTGACAAAAGCATTGCGGGCATTAATCTGAAAGAATTTGCAACTCTTTTTTCATAAAATTCTTGACACTACCGAGATCAGCATGATACCATGTAGTTGTTATAATATAGGTTGTACCAATAAACCAATATCACAAACATTATATTAAGAAAGGGTCTGCGAAAATGGGACCACAAATCTTGGGAATTGACATTGGCACCACCTCGCTGAAAACCGCGGTATACGATCATAGCGGTCAAAAGCTCGCCTCGGCGGTCGTCGAGTATACGCTGCTAACCCCTCAGAATGGGTTTGTCGAGGCACCCTGTTCAATTTATCTCGAGTCGATACAGGCATGCCTGCAGCAGATGGCATCTTCCGGCAAGATTCAGCTGGAATCGATCGGGGTCATCGGATTTTCTGTTCAGGGGGAAACCCTCGTCCTCCTGGACGAACACGGCGAACCGCTGCGAAATGCGATTGTATGGATGGATAACCGCGCATCCAAAGAAGCCCAGCAGCTGCGGGAGCGGTTTGGCGATGCGCAATGCTATCGGGTGACTGGCCAAGTGAGCTTTGAAGGCTGTTGGCCGGCGGCAAAGCTTCTGTGGATCCGCACACATGAGCCCGCGACTTTCGCGAAAATCCGGCACGTATTGCTGCTGGAGGACTACATTCTCTATCAATTGACAGGCCGTTTCGTTTCAGAAGGGTCTCTATTGACCTCCACGGAATACTGGGATCTCCAGACTCGGGACTACTGGCCGGAAATGCTCGCTTTTCTCGGCATCGACCGAGCAGTTCTGCCAGAGATTTTGGAGTCAGGAGAGTTGGTCGGCACCCTATTGCCCAGCGTCGCACGCCAACTCAACCTGTCGCCGCAGACGCAGGTTGCCACCGGCTGCCTGGATCAGGCGGCCGGCGCAATCGGCGTCGGCAACATCTATCCCGGCATTTTTTCTGAAAATATTGGTGCGGCTCTGGCGATCTGTATTCCGACTGCCTCCTGCACGTATGACCCGCACCGGCAAATGCCTGTCCATTATTTTGCGCTTCCTGGGACGTATATGATGCATACATTCACGACCGGCGGCATGTGTCTGCGTTGGTTCCGGGATGCGTTCTGCCAGATTGAACGGGACACTCAGGCGCTGACGGGCCTCGACGCCTATGCCCTGATGGATCAGGAGGCGGCAAGCGTGCCCGCTGGTTCAGAGGGACTTTTGACGCTGCCGCACCTGCAGGGATCGATGGCGCCGGATATGAACCTGGACGCCAAAGGGGTATTTTTCGGTGCAACGCTGCGCCATCGCAAAGCCCACTTCATCCGCAGCATTATGGAGAGTTTGGGTTATTTGATTCGCCGTAACCTGGAGGCCAGCGCGGCGATGGGGCTGGAGGTTCAGCAGATCCGGACAATGGGCGGCGGTTCCAAATCGGATATCTGGAACCAAATCAAAGCGGATATCACCGGCAGGCCGCTCCATGTGACCTATTCCGCGCAGGATACGGCCTGTCTGGGGGCCGCGATCCTAGCCGGAAAGGCGGCCGGGGTTTTCCCGAGTGTCTCCTCTGCGGTCGACGCGATGGTCCATATCCGAAAGACGTATCAGCCTGACCCCACATATCGCGCAGTCTACGAGACGCAGTATCAGAAGTTCAAGCATCTTTTCGAGGCCTTGACGCCGCTGTTTGCAGAAGACGCCCGCCACCCCTGCTGACCAGATTCCTTGACCGCGCAAAACGTGCTATAATTGCTATAATAAAGGAAAGAGGTGCCCTCCTGAAACCGTCTAGAAACCCACCCATCCGGCAGGAAACGCTGTCAATGCAATACCGCTGGCGATCCGGACGGCCGGGGCACCTCGGCGGAAAGGAGCGGCTGAATCGCGATGCAGCATACCAGAACGCCTGTATACAGGTTGACCACGGACTGTGTCTGGAATTCTTTCCGAACTAGCGGCAAGCGGCACCTGCTCCTGACCGGCAGCCGGAACAGCGGAAAGACCACGCTGCTTTTAAGCCTTTTCCCTTCTCCCCTTCCCGGCATCACCACGTGGGCCGAACCCGGAAAAGCGGTCTATTTAAAGGAAAACCAGACCGGAGAAACCGCGCAGGTGGGGCGTTTCGAGGAAGCCCTGCCCGGTACGGAAAATCGAATGCAGCCGCTGCCGCAGGGTTTCCTGACGCTTGGCATTGCCGCGCTGAAGCGGTGCGCCGAAGGGCACAGTGAATGGGTCTCCATCGACGAAATCGGTTATCTGGAATCCGGCTGCCCAGCATACTGCGACGCGATCCGCTCACTGATGGAGCACAAGCGTCTGATTGCGGCCGTGCGCAAAGAAAATCTCCCTTTCTTGTCAGAGCTGCGCAGCCGTGCGGATGTGTTCCAGGTTGATTTGGACGCGCCCTTTGGCACCATGGGCTGTGTCATCATGGCCTCGGGACTTGGCCAGCGGTTTGGCGGCAATAAGCTGATGGCAAATTTCAAGGGGAAGCCCCTGCTCCAGTGGATTCTGGACGCCACGGAAGGGATCTTTGCCCGGCGCGTGGTCGTCACGCGGCACCAAGCGGTCGAAGCGCTGTGCCAAAGGCAGGAAATTCCCGTGATCTGCCACAGGCTTCCGTATCGCAGCGACACCGTGCGTTTGGGGCTGCAGGCGATTATGCAAGATGTGGACGGCTGCCTGTTCTGTCTCGGGGATCAGCCGCTGCTGCGCCGGGATACCGGGGCTTTCCTGGGCTTGAGGGCGGCCCAGGAACCGGATGCCATCTGGCGCGCCGCCTGGGAAAGCACCGCCGGTTCGCCTGTGCTGTTCCCCAAATGGGCCTTTCCGGAGCTGCTTGCCCTTCCGAAAGGCGCGGGCGGCGGTTTTGTGGTCAAAAAACACCCCGAACGGGTGCGTTTTCTCCCCGTGCAGAGTTCCGGGGAACTGCTGGATGTAGACCGTCCGGCGGATTTAGAGAGGCTGCAAAGGCAATAAAAAATAGGCGCGGCCGTGTGATCGGGAATCTCCCATCACACGGCCGCGCCATTTATTTGCGGGCCAAACGGATGTATTTATGTAGGCTTATGCTGTCGGGAGGTCAATCCAATCCGGATCCACCCAGTAGCCCCACGTTTCATTCCAACGGCGGTACTGCACAACGCCGTAATACAAACGATATTTTGTCACAATGACGTCAATTCTGGCTGTCCCGGCCTGCGTCTGACTCGCGTCGGAACTGGCAGGGGCAGGATCAGCCGCATAAGCCGGCAGCGCGAAGCTGGCCATCAAGCAGGCGCAGACGCAAATGCACGCGAATACTTTTTTGAACTTTTTCATGATTTGATTTCGAACCCTCCTTGAATAAACCCATCAACAATCTGTTCAGGAATTTCTTGGATTTTCTTTCCGTTCATGACTATATAATATTTGCCATCCGCGTCCCGCACAATATAGGCATTGTCGGGTGTTATTTGCTCTGCATTTGAATTTGGCGCAATATCACTAGCTGCCGGCTCATACGCAGGCTGCACCACAAACGCAAACGACAGCACCAGGAGCGCCGCGAACAGGCCGGTCGTCACGGCCGCCACCACCCGGTTTCGTCGTTTGTTCTCCCGGTATTCCAGCACCAGATCAAAGCGCTGTCGCAACTTCTGCCGCGTCGACGTGAAGAAATCCGACGCCAGGGACATCGGGTTTTGCTTCTTCTGCTCACATGCGCATTGCAGTGTCCGGATCATCGTTTCCAGATAGGCCTTTCTTTCCGGGATTGCCCAGTCTTTTGTAACCGACAAATCGCAGCGGATTTCCAGGCTCTGGTTCAGGTTTCGGTCCAGCAGGTAGACAAAAGGATTCCACCACATCAAATAGCAGGTGAGCTTGACCAGTAACTTGATCCATTGGTGCCGCTTCCGCCAGTGCGTCAGCTCGTGATCGAGCACGCAGGCGATCTCTTTTTCCGTATACTGAAAATCCGGAAACAAAATGGTCGGACGCAAAAGCCCGGTAATGGCTGGCGATTTCACCCCGACATACCGCACGATCCGCAGCCTTTTGACATGATACGCCGCTGCCTTTTCAACAGCAATCTGATAAAGGGGCCCCTCGTCTTCTTCCAGCATCTGCGCCAGCTGGAAAGCACTGCGCCCATACCGCACCAAGAACCGGACAATCAAAAATACGCTTCCCGCCGCCCAGATTCCCAGGAACAGGTAAATCGGCGCGATGCCCAAGACCGGCGTTTGCCAGCGCAAGAGGAAACTGTCAATTTTCAGATACCATTCATCTGTCTCGCTAATCACCTGCGTGAAGCCCGGAAAATCCACCGGCAAAAAGGCACGTAATAAAAAGCCGCCGAACAAAATCAGTGCCGGCAGAATGCCAAAGCTCGCGATCATCTTTGTGTTTCTGCGAAAGCAAAAAAACAAAATGCAAAACAAACTGCTCCACAGGAATGCCATGGTCAGCGCCCAAATGGTCAGCTCCATCAGCACTCCCCCTCGTCGTGCGGCTGCTCTTTCTCCTCAACCGCTTTCAGGCGAGTCTTCAATTCCTCCAGAATTTCCTCATTATCGCTTTCCGGCATCAGCGTCGAAACCAGGGCCGGAATGAATTTCGGCGTGTAAGAAGGCATGGATTTGACCTGCATCGCCGCATATTCCACTTCGGAAATCGCCGGTGCAAAGGTGCGCGCATATTTTTTGGTGTTGAGGACAAAGCCCACTACCTTGACAGCGCCCTTCTCCAGCAGGGAGTTCATCAGCACATGAAACGAGCTGGCCCGCCACGTGCGGTCTTCCGACAACGCAATCACTTCTGCGCGCGAGAGCGGCCGTCCAGCCTTCCACATAACCTCCATAATTTCCCATTCGTTTTTTGTCAGACTAAAATAATGTTGCGCCATTTCAACACCTCCTTTATTGCATCATTTGAAATTCAACCATAGTATATCCGATTGCTAACTTATTATACTACATTTTTCGCAAGATTTCCAGTGTTTTTTAACTTAACTTTCACCCAAAATCAAAAAAGGCAGACTGACTTCATTTTGGGCGGTGCATCAGCATTTTGCTGCGGCTCTTGTTTTCTGCATTGAAAGGCGGCGGCTACAGGCGAATGGATACTCTGCACATAGCAATATAGATTTATTGTGCGGATTGCCCCTTGCGGATCCGGCGCATTTTTGCTATTCCTAATAATAAGAATTGTATCAGAACGGAGGCGGTCTGCCGAAACGCCGAAGCGTTTTTGCGGCCGCACGCAAAAATAGAAAGGAAGTTTTGAAAGATGGGCTTTAAAGAAATCAACCCCTCCCCGCGGATGCTGATGGCGCCGGGCCCGGTCGAGGCAGACCCCCGCGTGCTGCGCGCGATGAGCGCCCACATCATCGGACAGTTTGACCCGGAGTTTACGGAACTGATGAATGAGACAATGGAAATGGCGCGTCAGGTCTTCCAGACAAAAAACCACCAGACGTATGTGGTGGACACCACTTCCCGCGGCGGGTTGGAGACGGTGCTCACCGCGGCCATCTGCCCCGGGGACAAGGTGCTGATTCCCGCGTTTGGGCGGTTTGGCTATCTGCTGGCGGAGATTCTCGAACGCTGCGGCGCCAAGATCACCCTGCTCGAGCGCGAGTGGGGCACGGTGTTCGAGCCCGAGGAAATTGAGGAAGCCCTGAAGAAGGACACCTACAAGGCGGTCGCCTGTGTCCACGGCGAAACTTCCACCTCCATGATGCAGCCGCTGGAAGAGATCGGCGAGATCTGCGAGCGCTACGGCGCGCTGCTGATTGTCGACACGGTCGCCACGCTGGGCGGCGCGCCGGTCAAGGTGGACGATTGGAAGCTTTCCGCCTGCATTGCGGGCACCCAGAAATGCATTTCCGCTCCCTCGGGTTCTGCACTGATTACGTACAATGAACAGATCAGCGAAATTGCGCGCGCACGCAAGCATGTGGAAAAGGGCATCCGCACGGCGGACGATGTGGACGGCACGCTGCCGGGGATTCCGAGCAACTATCTGGACCTGGCACAGCTGGAGGATTACTGGAGCCCCCGGCGTTTGAATCATCACACCGAGGCCACCAGCATGCAGTACGCCGTCCATGAAGCGCTGCGCTGTGTGCTGGAAGAGACGCTGGAGGCGCGGTTTGCGCGCCATGCGCTCAACGACAAGGCGCTGACCGCGGGTCTGGAAGCGATGGGCCTGACGATTTTCGGTGACTTAAAGCACAAGATGCCGGTCGTGACGGCCATCAATATCCCGCAGGGCGTGGACGGCAAGGCCATCCGCGGCATGCTGCTCGACGACTTCGGCATCGAGATCGCCACAAGTTTTGGCCCGCTCGACGGCAAGATCCTGCGCATCGGCAACATGGGCTATTCCAGCCAGAAGCGCAACATCCTGATGCTGCTGGGCGCTCTGGAAGCGGTGCTGCTGCAGCTGCATGTTCCGGTCAACAAGGGCGCGGGCGTTGCCGCGGCGCTGGATGTCTATCATCAAGCGAAATAAGACGCTGCAAAAAGGGCTGCCGCCGTGTTATTCGTGCGGCAGCCCTCTGTATATGCGCAGCCCCAGATCGATGGAGGCCAGGCGGTCCGGGTTGTCGGATGGGAAGTCGATAAGGGACCGGATTTTGTCCATGCGCTTTAAAAATGTATTGCGATGGATATAGAGTTTGGCGGCGGCAAGGCTGGCGTTGCGGCAGCTCTCAAAATACGCCTGGAGCGTCTGCACGAGGTTCGTGTGATTTTGGGCGTCAAAATCCAAAAGCGGCTGAATCGTCAGCGCCAGCACATCTTTCTGCTCCTCTTCACTGAGCTTGGACGCCTGCCAGTCCACGAGATGGTCCTGGAAGAAAAGGAGCTGGCCCTGTTCTTCATTTTCCGCCAGGGACAGGGCGAACGACGCTTCGCGGAACCCCTGCGGCAGCGGACCGGGCAAAAGCCGTCCCACCCCGACTGAAAGTTCCGGAAGCTGCCGGGCAAGCTGCGCGCGCAGCGCTTCCCCATTTTGCTTGAGCGGCGCCCACGCCGGTTTCAGAAAGCACAGGCACAAAAGGGTCTCGTTGTAGGCCAGAAAGCAGCCGGACTCCGCAATGCCGAGCTTTTGCAGCAGGGCCTTGACGCGCGGCAGAAAGTCCTGTGGGGAATGGCCGCGCGCGCAGGCGGCTGCGCAGATTCCGCGCGGTGCGTACGGCAGACCGTAATATTCAAAAAGCTGGATGGCGGCGGTCTCGGAAAGGCTGTCCGGGTGCAGCAGATATTGGAAAAAGGCGTCAAAGTAGTTTGTCAGCTCCGGATGACGCAGCCCGGCGTGGATGCGCGTAAAGTCGATGATTTTCAGCACATGCTCAAGCGTGCCCCAGGGCAGCGTCTCCGGATGCGGCTCCAGGATGCACAGGGTATATTGGGGATTGGACAGCGCGAGCATGGCCGCCTGCGCAGTAAAACCCGGAAAAGACAGCTCCCCCGTAAAATAAGGCCGGCCGGGTTCCGCCGGGCGCACCAGAACCTTTTCGAGGGTCAGGGGCAGAGGCTGTGCGCCCAGATTCTTTTCCGATTCGGTCGGCGCGCACCAGGGGATCTGTCGTCGGCCGTCCAGGATGCAGACGGTGCGGGCCAGATAATTGGAGAGAATGCGCAGGATCTCATTGAGCGGCCTGCCCTGGAAATAGGCGTTAAACAGCGCATTATAAAGGACTTGCTCGTGCGCGAGCGCTGCAAATTGCTCCGTGTATAGCTTCCGGGAAATTTCCTCCGAAATCTCTGCGAAGGAATAGGTCAGCGGCAGTTCGATGAGCGGCAAACCGATCTGCTGCGCAGTCTGGCGCATGGCGGCGGGAATTTCCGAAAAGAAGCGCTTGGTTTTAAAGCACAGCGCAGCGCAGCCAACGCTTTTGAGATCTTTGAGGATTTGCGTCTGCATGGAAGGGTCGTCGCGGAAGATGTATCCTGTTGTCAGCACAAGTTCGCCGGATTTGATCCATTGCAGCGTTTCGGGGTTATCGAGGATATTGACCCCTGTGATCTCGGTCGATTCCGCTTCAAAGCAGGTGAGCAGTTTGAGGCCTCGCAGCCGGCTTTCGTGAAGCAACCACTTCAGGGTAACTCCCATAAACGACCCCTTCCTTTCCATCTTCGCAAAAAAGCGCGCCGCTTCGCGCTTTTGCGGTTTCTTTTTATTACACCACATTTTTGTGGCCATTGCAAGAAAGGATTGTGATGTCATGCGTTGTGCGGCATGGGCGGCGCGCCATCTGGAAGAAGCGC
>USIA01000018.1 GCA_900554535.1 uncultured Oscillospiraceae bacterium
ACGTTGGAAGTTGAGAAACCGCCAGTGGAGATAAACCCGCCGCACCCAGCGCCACCACCAGCGCAGCCAACACAACCTGGCGTTTCTGCATCTTCATGTGTATTCCTCCATTCCATGTTATCGATGCGCTTGGCATCTGTATGCGCTATCCGTTCGACGCCACGACACAGACCTTTGCGCTACTGATTCCTGCGGCTGTGGAAACGGCGTCGATCACTGCCTGCTGCACAGACGGCTGGGAAGCGCCCGGGCACGTCACCACCACGCCCTGTACCTTTGGCTGCCGCTGTGTCACCTCCAGGGCATGTTCAGACCCATCTGCGTCTTTAACGATCAGATAGCTGTTTTCCGTGGTATCGGCGTTTTGCCCGCCAGAACCCGTGTCCTGCTGTGTCGAGCGCTTTTCTTCTGTCGCGTAAACCTGAGCCGCACCTTCCTCTAAAGTAACCAGCACGTGTGGTTCTCCAGCGCCCTGGATGCGCCGGATCACATCGGTCAGGCTCGCCTCCAGCTGTGCAGCATAGTCGCTGCTGGATTGTTCTGCGCTGGCGGAAGACGCGGACGTATCCGCCTGTTTGGCTTTTGTTTGGGCGCTTTTTCCTCCGAACAGACTGGAAAGTAAAATCAGCAAAATGCCGGCCGCCCCTATCACCAGAATGAGCTTGCGCGCATTGTCGCTTTGCGCCAATTTTTGAAAAAGACCTGTTTTTCCGCCGCCTTTATCCTCCACTGTGCTTCACCTCCACTGTGACGCCAAGGTCGCGCTCCAGCAGTGTTTGGGTCTCATTTGCCGAGCTACCCGGCGGCAGCGTCACCACGACCTTATTGATATGTATGTCCGAGTCCGACGAAGTATCCATCTCCGCCTCAATTTTTTGATAAGTGATTCCCGCGGCCTGCAATCGCTGGCCTGCAACCTGTTCCACTTTCTGTTCCATGGCGCTGATGGTCTGCTGCCGGACCGCTGCGGAAAAATCCGAGGTTGTGGAGGAAACTGGCTCACTCTGCTGGACGGCGCCAGAGAGCTTTGGCACCAGCTGCAAAAGTGGGCCGACCACCACGCACAGGGTCAGCGCGCCGACCACCAGCCGCAGCATTTTTGCAAGATTTCCCCCCGGCGACAGCAGACAGATCATCGCCGCCGCCACCGCCAGGGCGCAAATGCCCGCAGCCCATGCTTTCATGCGCTTGTACTTCCCCCTCCCATCATCATGAGCACCACGCCCGATACGATCAGCACGGTCATGGAGCACAGGAGAATGCCCAGAAGAATCTCCAGAACCTCTGCACAGGCATGCAGCAGACGTGTCATTTCCGACAGAGCGAAAATCCCGCTGATGGCGGCGCATGCGTGCAGCGTCAGCATCCACAACAGACAGCTCAAAAGGCTTGGCAAAAACAACACGACCAACGCCAGCAGGATAAACGCGCCAACGCCGCCACGCAGCATTTCAACGCAGCCGCCGACCGTGCGCATAGCTTCGCTTAGTGCCCCGCCGACCACCGGCACGAAGCTGCTCACCACAAACCGCGCCGCACGCCCGGCCAGGGTGTCTGCGCCGGTATTGACCAGGCTGCTGAAGAGCGTCATCGAGAGTCCCAAAAGCCACTTGACCGCTTTCGAGACAAATTTGAGAATGCCATCCAGACGCACATCCGGCGAAACAGACGAGACGACCGATAGGGCCAGCAGCACCTGCAAAACCGGCGCAAACAACTGGGCAGAAAGTACCTGCAGCACATTACCGGACGTTGTGAGCAAAAGCTGCATCGATGCGGCCGAAGCCGGGCGGCCCAGCGCCGCAAGGATCCCCGACCATGCGCCCGCACCCCCCCCCGCCATAACCGGTACCGCTGCCACGGAAAAGATACACGCAGACCGGATCACCCCAGCCGCGCGCACCAGCACCTCCACAATAGGCTGGACAATGACAACACTGACACACAAAGTCCCCACGATGCCGACGACTCCGCCGAGCGGCCGCTCGCCAAAGGTCAGCTTCATGGCGTCGATCATCGCACACAGGAGCATCACCGCTATGCTGGCCGCGGCAGCCTTGAGCGGACTCTTGCCCTCTGTGCCTGCCAAGCCAAACACCGTCTGGAAAAAGCGCTGTGGCGTCAGCTGGCCGATGCTCTGGAAGTCATCTCCCTGAATCCCCATTCCAGACAAGGCGCTGCGGGTTTCTGTCGGAAGTTTGCCGGGCAATTCATCCGCACCGCTGGATTCCACCTGGCTATTGTAATAGGCCTGCCTGTCCGATTTCTCCGCCGCATCTTCCGCTGCAGCGGACAGGCAGCAAACAAGCAAAAGAAGCACCAACACACCCGCCGCCAGTGCGATCCGACAAAACGCCGTGCGGCGGCATTTCTGCACCGACAGATGCATTTCCATGGCGCGGCGCCAGGCGGGCGGCTGGCGGCATGGGCTTTCCCTTGACATTGATACATCCCTACTTTCCGATAAGCCCCGCGGCAATGGAGGCGACCTTGGCAAAGAGCGGCAGCGCCAGCACCAGGATACTCACGCGGCCCGCCAGCTCCACTTTGCTGCCCAGGGCATTTTCGCCCGCATCGCGGCAGGCATCCGCCGCAAATTGGGTCAGAAATGTCACGCCCAGCGTGCGAAACAGGATGCCCGCATAGGTGCTGTCGATTCCCGCCAATTCCAACAGACGATTGATCTGCTGGAGCGCAGGCGCTGCGGCCTGCAAAATCAGCAGCAAGATCAGCGCCCCCGCCGCCAGCCGCAGCACCATGGCATATTCTCCGGTTCCCCGGCGCAGCATGACGGCGATGACCGCCGCCAAAATCGCCACCCCGGCAATTCCAACGATCTGCATGACTATAACCCAAACGTCGCTTTGATGGCGCGGAAGAGCCCGTCAATCTGCTGAACGATCATCATCAACACCACGATCAGGCCCGCCAGGGTCGTCATCATGGCCTGCTCCTCCCGGCCAGAGCGCATCAAAAGCTGATTGAGCACCGCGACGATGATGCCCACTGCGGCAATTTTAAAGATCAAATCCACGTCCATATACGTCCCCTCCGCGGTATTCAAATGATAACAAGCGCCGCTACTGCCCCACCGCAGATTCCCAGCATCTGGTATAGCTTGCATTTGCGCGCGCAGTCCTCCTCCGCGCCCGCAAGCAGCTTGCGCGTCAAATCCATATAAAGTCCGCAATGCGCCATCTGCCCCTCGGTATCGCTGGCCCCGAAGCCCTCGCCAAAGCCAGAGACAACCGCACGGTCTTCCTGCGTCAGAAGCGGCGAATGCACCGCCTTGTCCCATGCCTGCAAAAAAGGGGCGCCCGCTGTGCGGGCCGCAAAATAGGGTGCCAGAAAATCGAGGTTTTGGCCATGGCGATCCAGAATTTCTTCCACTGGCAGCGCCGCATAAGAGATCTCCGTGCGCGCAGCGGAGAGAAACTCCAGAAATGTGCGAAGACGTTCTTTGCGCCGACGCAATTTATGCGATTGCAGGTACCCCGCCCCCGCTCCCGCCAACACCAAGAGCACCGCGCCCAACACCTTGAGCAAACAGATCACCTGCCTTGACCACATCGCGCACCCGGCCGGGCCGGCCCTTATCCAGCAGTGCAACATATGCGAATGCGCCGCTTTCGAGTAACGGCCAAACCTGCGGCCGGGCCGCCAATCCCCGCAGACTGCCCGCATGAATGCTGGCAACCACAGAGGCGCCGGCATTCACACTTTCCGTCAACGCCGCCGCCTCACGCGCGCCGCCCAGCTCGTCGCAAATGATATATTCGGGCGACAAAGAACGCACCGCCAGGAGCATGCCCTCCGCTTTCGGAAACCCGTCAAGCACATCGCAGCAGGGGCCAAGGTCATTTCCGTAAACGCCCTGGTGTGCGCCGCAAAGCTCGCCGCGCTCATCCACCACAGTGACCTTATGCACAGGACCGTGCGTTCCGCCGGACAGCTGCCGCGCAATGTCTCGCAGAAGGGTCGTTTTTCCGGAAGCAGGCGGCCCGGCCAATAACAGCCCGCCTTCCAGAGAGCCAAGCCGCCGAAGCAGCGCGTCTGCACAGCCTTCCACTTGGCGTGCAATACGAATATTCAAAGAAGTAATATCGCGCATGCCGGCGATTTCCCCGTTTTTCAGCACTGCCGTGCCGCCAATGCCGGCCCGGTGCCCGCCGGGCAGTGTGACATAGCCCGCACGGATCTGTTCTTGATGGCTATAGATCGAGTAGCTGCACAAAATGCGAAAGCTCTCTGACAGGTCCGCCCGACTGGCAATCACTGCATGCGCAGGCGTCAGGCCGATGCCGCTCGCCGTCACAAACCACGTACTGCCGTCGCCCCATAGGCTGAGGGGCTGTCCAACACGCAGCCGGATTTCTGACACTTCCGCCCGCACATCCACGGGCAACGCTTTCAGTACCTTTGACAGGCGCGGACACAGCACCCCCGCTGCCTCCAAAAAACGCGCCGCATTTTTTTCTTTCTGTTCCATTTGCTCGTCCCACCTTTCCGATGTCCCTATATCCTATGAAACAAGCCCCTGACGTAGAACCGGAAGGCTCACCTTTTCCCAATGACGAAAACCGCTGCATCCGGCAGCCTCGGCAACTATCCGCCAGGCAATGCGGCCGTGCGCCAAATATGCATCGCCACTACCTCCCGCCCTTGGCTTTTCCAGACGATGGGGCCTATTTTCACCAAAAGCCCCTGCATCAGCATTGTCGTTTTCGCAAAAAGCGGGGATGCAAACGCTGTTGCGCGTCTGCATCCCCGCTTCATGAAAATCGCCTTCAAGAAAGAAAACCGCATCTGGAAAGCATGTTTCTTTCTAGACGCGGCTTTCGGCCATCTGGCTATTAAAATTTATTTGCTTCTGCTTCAATACTCGTAATCAAAGGCGGTTCGAGCCTTGACAAGGCTGTGCACGATCTGCTTGATCTTCAAATGCTCAGGATGCTGTTGGTAGGCTTCTTCCGCCTGCTTGTCGGTAAAATCCGCAACCAGGCAGAGATCATAATCGCCCGCCTTATAATTAACGCCCACTTCGATCGCCTTTAAGCCGTCCACGACGCCAATCAAAGACTTGAACCTGCTGCGCAGGCTCGCTCCATGGCCCGCTGCATTTGCCGTTTCTGCATCTTTCAATTTCCACAGCACAATATGCCTAACCATTTGGGAACCCCCTTCTCGATACCACTGCTGGGGATGCTTTGGCCAATAGATTTCCATGCATCCCTTACCCCTTGCTTATTGTTTTATTATAGCACAAACAAAGCCAGGCGTGATGCCGTTTGCAAAACTTTGGGCAAACGCATAAAAATCCATTTTTCTTTCCTGAATTCCCGGCAAAAACGTGACATGTTTTTCCACAGGACGCTGGTCGATCGTTCCATTCTGCCATACAATTTGTAGGGATTTTATAAGGTAAGTGTGTCCAATACGCTTTGCAAGGTGTATGCGGACTGTAAAAGCTCTTCCTGCTCCTGCATATCGATGGAAATATCCAACACGCACTCCACGCCTGCCCGGCCCAAAATTGTCGGAACGCCCATACACAAGTCATGCAGACCAAAGTGTCCCTGCACCAGACTGCTGACCGGCAAAATGCTGTGCTCATCGCGCACAATACATGAGCAAATACGCCGCACCGCCAGCGCAATTCCATAATAGGTCGCGCCTTTCTTCTCAATAATGCGGTAGGCGCTGTTTTTGACCTCCTCATAAAGCTTTTGCCGGTCCTCACGGTGATCGCGATAACCGCGCAACGCACAGAACTCCTCCAGCGGTACACCGCTGATGTTGGCGCTGCTCCAAACCGCCAGTTCGCTGTCGCCATGCTCCCCGATGATATAAGCGTGGACGCTGCGTGGATCGACGTCCAGATGGCGGCCAAGCAGATATTTTAAGCGGGCGCTGTCCAACACCGTGCCGCTGCCCAACACACGCTCCGGCGGGAATTTGGAGATTTGCAGTGTCGCCCAGGTCAGAATATCGACCGGATTTGACACCACAAGCAGCACGGCTTCCCGGTTGTATTGGGTGATTTGCGGCACAATCGAGCGAAAAATGGCGACATTCTTGTGCACCAGATCCATCCGCGTCTCGCCCGGTTTCTGACCGGCGCCTGCCGCAAGGATGATAACGCCTGCGTCCTTGACGTCGGCATAAGACCCAGAATAAATTTCCATGGGCTGGGTGAATGCCAGCCCATGATTCAAGTCCATGGCCTCCCCTTCCGCTTTATCGCGATTGGCATCCAGTAACACCATTTCATTAAAAAGTCCGCTTTCCGCCAATGCAAAAGCGGTGCTTGCGCCTACAAATCCACAGCCGATCACGACACATTTTTGTATATTGACCATTTTGGGACCTCCTTTTTGCCGTCTTTCTCATTAGGAAGTATGTGCCTTGCCCTTCAAATCCATACGGATGCTTTTGTAATTTCCCATAAAAATCCTGGAAATTTGTCCGATCAGACCGCATGAGATGGTGTTCTCACAACCTTACACAAGTTGCTTGACAAACTTTTAGGCAGCCGATATAATGATAGAAGATAGCTAAGGCTAACTTTTAGGAGGATATTATGACACTCAATCAACTTCCAATCGGACAATGGGCGGTCATCAAAGAGGTTGGCGGCGAAGGAGCATTGCGGCGGCATATGCTGGACATGGGCCTGACGCCGCACACCCGCGTGCGCATCCGCAAGGTCGCCCCGATGGGAGATCCGATTCAGATCGAACTGCGCGGCTATGAACTGACGCTGCGCCTGGAGGATGCTGAAAAAATTACCTTGGAGGGAACGGCATGATCTTTGCGCTGGCAGGCAACCAAAATAGCGGAAAAACGACACTTTTTAACCAGCTGACCGGCAGCAACCAGCATGTCGGCAACTTTCCCGGCGTCACAGTCGAACGTAAAGCCGGCACCATCCGGGGGCACAAGGATGCCACCGTGGTGGATCTGCCTGGCATCTACTCGCTGTCCCCTTATACAAACGAGGAGATCGTGACACGGGATTTCCTGCTCAAGGAAAATCCGGACGGTATCCTAAACATCGTGGATGCGACGAACATCGAGCGCAACTTGTATCTGACTTTACAGCTGATCGAATTGAATCTGCCGATGGTTGTGTGTCTAAATATGATGGACGAAGTCCGCAACAACGGCGGCACCATCCACATTCAGGCATTGGAAAATGCGTTGGGCGTTCCAGTGGTTCCGATTGCGGCGAGCAAAAACGAAGGAATCGACGAGCTGATCGACCGGTTGCTAATGGTAACGACCAAAAAGCAAAAGCCCCTGCGCCAGGATTTTTGCACAGGGCCGGTACATAGATGCATTCACGCCGTGGCGCACCTGATCGAAGATCATGCGGAGCGCATCGACGTGCCCCCGCGTTTTGCCGCCACCAAGCTGGTGGAGGGAGACGAGCCGATGACAAAAGCCTTGGCACTTGACCAAAACGAGCAGGAATTGCTGGAACATTCCGTGACAGAAATGGAGCACGAGCTGCAAACGGACCGCGAGGCCGCTCTGGCCGACATGCGGTATAGCTTTATTGAAAAGCTCTGCGCCCAGTGCGTCGTCAAGCCGAAGGAAAGCAAGGAACATCGGCGCAGCGTGCGTATAGACGCTGTGCTGACAAACAAATATGCGGCGATTCCAATTTTCTTAGGCATTATGTTACTGATCTTCTGGCTTACTTTCGGAGTGATCGGCTCGGCACTGTCAGATCTGCTGAGCGCGGGGATCGCCGGTGTTTCCACGCTGGTCGCCACAGGGTTGCAGGCTTACGGTATCAATCCAGTAGTGGAATCACTGGTGGTCGACGGCGTCTTTTCCGGTGTGGGCAGCGTGATTTCCTTCCTGCCCACCATTGTGGTGTTGTTTTTCTTCCTGTCCCTTTTGGAGGACAGCGGCTATATGGCGCGCGTCGCCTTTGTGATGGATAAGCTTTTGCGCCGAATTGGCCTTTCGGGGCGCAGCTTTGTGCCGATGCTCATCGGCTTCGGCTGCTCGGTGCCCGCAATCATGGCGACGCGCACGCTTTCCAGTGATCGCGACCGCCGTATGACAATTCTTTTGACGCCGTTTATGAGCTGCAGCGCCAAGCTGCCGATTTACTCGATGTTCACAATGGCATTTTTCCCAAAATACCGCGCGCTTGTCATGATCTGCCTGTATGCTGGTGGGATGGGAATTGGTGTGCTCAGCGCCCTGTTGATGAAGCACACACTCTTCCACGGCAAGCCGGTCCCCTTTGTGATGGAGCTGCCGAATTACCGGATGCCCAGCACCAAGAGTGTCGCTCTGCTGATTTGGGACAAGGCAAAAGACTATTTGCAGCGCGCTTTCACCGTGATTTTTGTGGCCACCATTGTCATCTGGTTTTTGCAAACTTTTGACACGCATCTCAATCCGGTCTCGGACAGCAGCACCAGCATTCTGGCAACCATCGGCCGTTGGATTTCCCCCATCTTTGCGCCGCTGGGCTTTTCCGACTGGCGCGCCAGTACGGCTCTGCTGTCCGGTTTCACGGCCAAGGAAACAGTGGTCAGCACCCTGGCTGTGCTGACCGGTGCCAGCAGCGCCAATCTGCCCGCAGCACTAGCGAACATTTTCACACCGTTGGCAGCGGTCGCGTTCCTCGTATTCACGCTGCTCTACTCTCCCTGCGTCGCAGCCATCAACTCGGTACGCCGCGAAATGCATTCTGGAGTTTCGGCAGCGTGCGTGGTCGTTTACCAGACTGCTGTGGCCTGGCTGATCGCATTTGTCGTCTATAACGTAGGCAATCTGTTTGTCTGAAAGGAGTGGAACGCCACGCATAGTTTGGATTGGATAATTGTTGGTGGAATCATTGTGTTGGCGGTTCTGGCTGTTCGTTACATGTGGCGGCATCGGGGGCATTCCTGCGGCGGCTGTTCTGGCTGCTGTGCAAACTGCGCCGGGTGTGCTTTCGACTGTGTACATCAAAAACGCCGGGACATCCGTCATCATGGCTAAAATAACGAGGTTAGGTCCCAAAAGGGTTCCTAACCTCGTTTTATTTTTGTACGTGATGAAAACCTAAAGGCAACAAAAAACGGACCTGCCTCAGAATTTTCATTCTATGACAAGCCCATTTTGTCTCTTCAAATGATTGTAAAACGTTATAAGCCCTTATTCCACATTTGTGGTGACAAACCCAATCACTTTTCCGCCCGCCTCTTGAAGGCGTTCCTGTGCCTGCTGGAAAGTGGTGTATGGCGTCACGCCATAACGGACAAGCAGCACTGTTGCGTCGCAGAGGCTCGCCAATGTGTCCGCCTGTGCAGAATTTGGAAGTACCATGCAGCTAACCAGCACATAGTCATACGCATCCCTGCATTCCTGCATTAGCTTTTGGAAAGCATCCGACGCCAGCAGGTCGCCAGCCGCAGCCGGCAAGTCGCCATTGACACCCATAAACGAAAGCCCTTCCGTATTGGTCTCCACCACAGCTTCCTGCAGCGTTGCCTTCCCCTGCAACACGTCATAGACTGTATGCGTTACGGAAACCGGCAAAACCTTCTGCGGCATCGCCATGCCCGTATACAGCAGCAATACCTTTTTGCCGCAATTGGCCAGCGACCGCGCAAACTGCACGGTAAATGTATTCTCTGTGCTGCCGATTGGCGCCAGCAGCACGGTCCGGCTGTCCCCAGCCTGAAGGGTTGTTGCCGCGCGGATACGGCGCAGTTCTTCCTGGTGATCGCTCTTTTTGCGGATCGTGGTAAAGCCCAACAACGGCACGCCGGTCGCAGTGGCCAAGGCTTTGCTGTTGCGGACGCGGCGATCCAGCAGCACGCGCAAAATTGAGAAGATGAAGCAGACAATCAGCGCTAACAGGCCAGACATGACGCCGCCTTTCAGAAGAGCGCCCCTTGCCGAAGCAACAGAGGCTTTCTGGCCGTGATCCACCATCTCGATCACCAGCGGCGGGGTCGGGAACATTTCCGTAAGCTTCTGCTTGAGCACTTCGCATGCAGCGTCAGAGATCTTGTCACTAAGTGTTGGATCGTCCGTAGTGATCTTGATCTGGATATTGGGGCCGCCCTGCAATTGCAGCGCGCTTATTTTCTGAATTTTGTTGACGTCGATACCCATATAGGAGGCAACGTCCTCCCTCATCTGATCGCCATTGGTACCATTGACCATTGCCAAACCGACCGTCACGCGTGAACTGACAATACCGGGAACCTGATTGCGGACATCATAGTCTGCGTCTTCCGGCACATTCACGCCCATCGAGACGACCGACGCCGATTCATAGCTGCGGGGGATTGCCCGAATGGACAAAAGGCCACCAACAATCGCAACCAGCACGATGATGATAATAAATTTCCACAGGTTTCGCTTGATAAACTTCCAGATATCCAGAAAGCTAATCGAAATCTCCATTGAATTAACCTCCGATCGTATGTCTCAGGCGGATGCGTACCCTCAGCCGTGGGGGTGGCGGCTTGTCCGGCCGATGCAGATGCGCCCCAATTTGCATCACCAAAAGCGAAACCATGTAAAGAACAGCCACATAGACAACATTGGTAATGCTAAAAGTATCCGTAATCCAGCTAAAGGCAAAATTGCGCGGCGTATAGATGAGCATGCGGAACATATAAAGCCCCACAGCAATCCCCAGCCAGTTCCGCGTCAGAAGCGACGGCAGCCAGCGGAATACAACCGCCAAAATAGCTGCCACCACAATGACGCCCAATACGCCGCAGGCCGCATAGGATTCAGCCACAAAGGATGTGCCGAAGCCGCCGCCCCGGATATATCGCAGCGGGTCGACGTGATAAGTCAGCCAATGTGCATAATTGTGCGTATCCTGCACAAAATCCGTCGTCTGGACCTCCACAATGGGTGTCAATCCAAATAGCGTGCTGAAAACCGTATTGTTCCGGATAAAAAGCTCAAATGGATAGAACAAAAAGGCCAGCGGATTGTCCACAGCCCAGACTTCGCCCTGGTTGTTGATCGTCTGCATGACCACGCGGAAGCTCGCGCCCTGGGAATCCATAAAGCTCATCAAGACACTGAAAATGGAGCGGTTCCAGTTGACATATCCGGAACGCATATACGCCATCTGCTGCAAAGCATAACATCCCAAAATGCCGATCAGCAGAATGGGAATCGTCCACTTCCAATTCAGACGGC
The DNA here is from genome assembly GCA_900554535.1 of uncultured Oscillospiraceae bacterium. Lineage (GTDB taxonomy): Bacteria > Bacillota > Clostridia > Oscillospirales > Acutalibacteraceae > Caproicibacterium. The sequence goes on from USIA01000018.1 coordinate 11,179, forward strand.
GGCGTGCCTTGGGGCGTATCGCATCGCGGAAGAAGAAATAGGCCATTAGCATCAGCGCTTCAGTCACCAGCATATTGCGCCTTCCGGTAAAAATCGACGCAGCCATATAAATGACATACACCGCCAGCGGCCCGCGCATCTGCCGGAGTGTCGGCATAGTACCCAGAAACACCACAAAAGACGGTACAAACAGCGTTGACAGGCGCGTAACCACGCCGGGCAGATCGCTCGTCTGGGTAAAAGATGCCAGATAGCCATTTCTTAGAACGCCATAAGCGCGGATAACCAGAATCGCAAAAAACGGGATGGCAGTGATATACACTGCAACCCGTGAAATCTGCCGAAGCAGCGGAACCACTGCCCGCTGTGGCGAACGTTCTCCGCGCTCCATCTGCGCTTCCCTGCCCCGAAATACCGGACCAACCAGGTAATACACTGCTGTAAACGCAATCAAAGCAATCAAGACAACACAGACCGCCAAATACACATCACGCCAACTATCCGCCTCCAGCGCCGACAGCAACCGATGGCGGTAATAAAGACAGTTAAAATAGACGCGCCCAAGCAGGAGGATGTTATAAACCAGCACAAAGAGCAGCAAAGGCATATCTCGTCGGAAGTGGAACGCGCCGTGCGCCACAACGCCTGCGTCAAAAAAGAGCACCGCTATGACCAAAATATAAAACGAGGCAATCTGAAAGCCGCTGTCTCCCATCCACTGCAGCGATCCCGCAATAACCAGAAGGCACACGGCGGCACCCCAAAACAATACATCCAGCACCACATTCATCCGTTTGAAGGTGCGCACCGGCATCCCTCCTTTCGACCAGAATTTCAGAATTTTTGGATCCATCATCGCAAATAGCAAACGCAGCTGGAAAGATTGAGAAAATTTAAGGTTAATTATAGCATCTTTCTGCGCACTTGACAAGCGCGGCGCTTTTTATGGCTGTGCTTTTCCCGCCAACGTCCGCGCTACCACCACGCCGGTAGCACTGGCTTGCATCAGGCCGCGGGTGATCCCAGCGCCGTCTCCGATCGCGTATAATCCGGGAATTTGGGTGGCAAAATGCGCATCCACGGAGAGCTTTGTGGAATAGAATTTGACCTCCACACCGTAAAGCAGCGTATTCTTGCTGTAAAGGCCAGGCGCCAGTTTATCAAATGCTTTGAGTGCCTCTACAATCGAAGTCAGGTGACGGTGCGGCAATACAAAGGACAGATCGCCCGGCACCGCCGTTTTGAGCGTTGGTACGGTGGTGGAACGCGACAGGCGGCTTTCGTCGCTGCGGCGCCCAAGCAGCAGGTCGCCCAAACGCTGAACCATGATGCCGCCGCCAGTCAGCATATTGCCCAGTTTCGCAATATAGCGGCCGTACTCAATTGGCTGATGGAACGGCTTTGTGAAGTGCGTGGAAACCAATAAAGCAAAGTTGGTGTTCTCGCTGTGGCGTTCATCCTCTGCATAAGAATGCCCATTGACTACAGCCAGCCCACCGTCCGGTCCGTCATAGTGCTCTTCGCTGACGATGCCGCCGGGGTTCATGCAAAACGTGCGCACCTTATTTTCAAACGTGTCAGAATAATATACCAGCTTCGCTTCATAAAGGGCTTGGGTGAGATGATCCATTACACCATTGGGAACCTCCACACGCACGCCAATATCCACTTCATTGTTCGTTGAGTCCAGACCGATTTCCTGCGCCACATGCGAAAGCCAGGCTGCACCGCCGCGGCCCGGGGCCACAACCACATTTCCCGCTTCCACACGCTGTTCAGTTCCGTCCGCCATGCGCAACCGGGCGCCAACCGCGCGGCCGTTTTCGACCAGAATTTGCTCGGCCGTTGTGTGCGGCAAAAACGCAAACTGCGGTTTGGCCGCCAGATAATCGTACATAGCTTTGAGCACCTGATAACTGTACTCGGTGCCCATGTGGCGGACTGGGCAACGGATCAGCTGGATATTGTTGCGCCGGGCCTCATAAGCAATTTTGTCTGCAGCGCGGGTGTTTTCACCAAAAACCTTCTTCGGCGCACCAAAGTGCAAATAGACATCATCGCAATAATGGATCAACTGCTGCGCCTGTTCGCGCGTCATATAGGAAGTCAGATTGCCACCCACATCTTCGCACAGGGAGAGCTTTCCATCTGAAAAAGCGCCAGCGCCTGCCCAGCCGTTCATGATGCTGCATGTCTTGCAGTGCACACAGCCGTTCCCCGTGCGTGCCGGACAGCGCCGGTCGGCAATGGCGCTGCCGCTGTCAATGACCAGCACCTTTTTTTCCGGCGCCAGGCGGTCGAGTTCCAGCGCTGTAAAAATGCCGGCTGGCCCCGCACCGATTACCAGGACGTCATACGTTGTTTGCATAGCCGCAAACCTCCTTTCAAAAATAAACCATTTTCGGGATGCCGCTTCCTCTACACAGTCGAGAAAAACCGATAATCTGGTTCAAATGCTGTATTCTTCCAAACTGATCCGCATAAAATTCATTACAAGTGGTTACAAATAGCCAAATTCTGTTGACATTTGAGGGCCCGACTGTTACGCTGAATTTAATCATCCTGTACAAAAAAGGAGGGAAACCCATGCGAAAGTTGCGATTCATCCTAGCCGCTGCCTGCTGCGCCCTGATTCTGCTTCTGGTAGGATGCAGCAGCCGACCGGTTCCCTCCGCACTTGCCGGGGCATCAGACGGCGTCTCCGCGGTCAGCGCCTCCGTTTATCCAAGCGGAACCTTCTATCACAGTGATTTGGGATATGCGTTCTTATATCCATCCAGTTGGAACGCGGAGGGGGAAGAGATTCAGGTCCAGAAAACGCATACCAGTGTGGCGGACGAAGAGTCGTTCTTCTGCACGGAAATACCCGATCATCCATTGCTCATTGTCGGGCGGACAAGCCCGGCCAATTGGGAGGCTGGCAAAATTCACAGCAGCGATGACTATGTGCTGCTTGAGCTGGCACAATCCGGCAATCAGTTCTATTATGCGAAGGTCGCGCGCTCCAGCCTAACTGCAACCAGCGGCGCGGATCTTTACAACAGCATGCTGTTACCCCAGTCGGAGGTAAAAGCCCGTTTCACAATTGAGGAGGAATCCGAAGCCGCTTAAAGCGGCTTTTTTCTTGCTCATTTTTCTCTCGCCGTACCGTTCATTCCAGCCGGTAAGCGCAGCCGGTGTTTGGGCAGCCTGCGCATTTGCTGCGGCAGCCCTGCGACGGCCGTTCCTGTGCCGTGGAAAAGGCCGATGATCGCGGTCACGCTTTTGGACGGCGCCATCAGGTGGCTGGCTGTACAGGTCAGGCCGATGCGCTTTTCCGCATCCAGCACGCGCAGGAATGCAGGCTGGCAATCCAGTGAGAGATCCCCATAGCCGGGGCTAAAACGCGGCCGCAAATACAGGCCCTGCTTTTGAAAGTGTGCGGCCAGTGCATCGCAGCATTCGTCACAATATGCTTCGATCATCGCCGCAGCGGCACAGGACCCGCCCCCGCCCCCTGTAAAACCCCAGCAGACGCCACTGCCGTCAGAGCTGCGCGCTGCATCAGGCGGTCCGGCGCAGGGCCAAGCGTCGCCGCAAACAGGCATGCCTGTGCGCAGCCACGCAGGTGATGCGCCAGCCCCCGGCTCTCGAGGGTCAGAGAAGCGATCCGGACACAATTCTCCCCTACTTCGACCGGATAAGCCGCCCAAATATGCCGCGGCGTCGCCTGGCGTTCCAATGCTGCTAGAGCGGATTCGATCTCCGCCGCCACCTGCGGACCCGGGTCCTCGCGCCCACAGCCCAAGTAGCGCCGGACTTCTGCCCGGTCAATCTGCATCGTTATCAATGATGCCGGACAGGTTCGCAAAAATCTGTGCCGCAACGTCCGGCTTGTTCATCGTATAGATATGGATATGTTCCACGCCGCTGGCAATCAGATCGATGATCTGTTCGGTCGCGTAGGCGACGCCTGCCTGTTTCATGGCCACCGGATCGTCGCCAAAGCGGTCCGCGATGCACCGGAAGCGGCGAGGCACAGACGTGCCGGAAAGCTCAACGCTGCGTGCAATCTGCTTGGCATTTGTCACAGGCATGATGCCTGCAATAATCGGAACACGGATGTCCGCGGACAGCGCCCGGTAAAGGAAATTATAAAATGTATCGTTGTCAAAAAACATCTGGCTGGTGAAAAAGTCGCAGCCTGCGTCCGCCTTCAGCTTTAAGTAACGCAAATCCTCTTCCTGATTGGGGCTCTCCACATGTCCTTCCGGATAACAAGCGCCGCCAATGCAGAAATTTCCCATTTTCTTCAAATCGGCAATCAGATCGCAGGCATGCAAAAATTGGCCGGGTGTCGGATAATCCCCGTCCTGCGGGATATCGCCGCGCAGTGCCAGGATATTTTCGATGCCCGCCGCCTGAAATTCACGCGCTGTGGCACGCACCTCGTCCTTGGTTGCGGAAACACAGGTCAGGTGAGATAGAACCGGCACACCGGTTTTCTGCACTTCCATAGCCAACTCCAGCGCACGGCCGCGGTTGGTGCCGCCCGCGCCATAGGTCACACTGACAAAAGCGGGATGCAAGGCGGCAATCTGCCGGACGACTTCCTGCGCACGCGGCAGACCGGCATCCTTTTTGGGTGGAAAAACCTCACAGCTGACCGTTACCCGGTCGCTGTGCAAAACATCGCTGATTTTCATGTAAAAACTCCTGTTTTGAGATTTATCAAAATGGCCCGTTTCTGTGTGGCCGCCGCACTTTTCCTTAGAAACGCGAGCGCCAAATCCGCGATCGCAGCGTCTCGAATGGGCGGACAGGATTAGTATACCACAGATTCTGTCGGAATGCCACGTGACAAATCACGGATTTTCGACTATACTAGGAAAGCACAAATTGGAAAGGGGCGTTCTGCATGGATAAAACGGCACTTTGCAGCCTGGCGCGGCAGGCGCGCGCTGCGCTGGAAACATCGGCGCACACTTGTCTGCGTGGGCTACAAGGCCCCCGGCTTCCGGGCAGCGCGGGGCTGCAACAGGCATATCTGTTGCATCGGGCTGCATCCGAGGGGATGGATGCGCTCTGTCGCGAAGCGGCCTGCCGGTTTTTTCTGCAGTTGTGCGGCATCCGTTATATGGAAGTAAACGGTTTTTTGCCGCATACTGTCCTTTCCCCCGCGCCGGGCCAGGCGCTGCCGGGTATTCTGGCATCATGGCTTTCCACACACGACGACACGCTTGACCGCGATGGCCTTTACACTCGTTTATTTTTGGTGGAATGCAGCCGTCTGCACGGGCAAATTCCAGACTTTTTCCCCGCCCCGGATGCGATAGACCTGCTCTTATCGATGCATGTGGGCAGTGGGGTGGCAAAGTTGTTTTGCCAGGCTGTACCGGAGGCGGCATGGAAAAATCACGTGGAAATCGTGGGGTGGCTCTATCAATTTTACCGTTCTGCTGAAAAGGACGCCGCCATCAACGTCTACCGCGGCGCCGTTAAAATGCGCGATGTGCCTGCGGCAACACAGTTCTTCACAAACCGCTGGGTCGTCGAATACCTCGTGCAAAATTCGCTGGGACGCCTGTGGCTAGAAAGCCACCCGGACAGCCGCCTGCGGGAAAGCATGCCCTATTACCTGGACGCGCCGCAGCATACGCCGCGCGCGCCGTTGCGGCCCGAAGATCTGCATGTGCTCGATCCCTGTATGGGCAGCGGGCATATGCTCGTATATGCATTTTCGCTTCTGCTGCAAATCTATGCGGAATGCGGCCAACCGCCGCGGGAGGCAGCCAAACGGATTCTTTCGGAGAACCTCTGGGGATTGGACATTGACCCATGCAGTTGCCAACTCGCCGCATTTGCCCTGATGATGCAGGCGCGCGCCTGTGACCCGGAAATTCTGAATAATCCACCCACCCTCCATCTTTGTGCAGTACAAGACAGCAAGGGAATCCCCAAAAGTGCCCTTCGCTATACGGCAGCGGACGATGATGGCTTGCAGGGCGATCTGAATACACTGCTTGCAGCATACCGCGGTGCAGGTCAAGCCGGCGCCCTGAGCTATGCGCCGGACGTGGATTTACAGGCATTGCGGGATCGCTTTGCACAGATCCGGCGGGACAATTGGCCTGGCGATTTCTTCCGTATGGAAGCACGCCGTCGGGCTTTGGAACGTGTGTGGCCATTGGTGCAGCAGACGGAAATCCTGCGCGGGCAATACGACGTGGTGGTCACAAATCCGCCCTATCTGTCCCATATGGACCGGCCGCTGCGCAAATATATCGACGCCCACTGGCCGGATTACAATAACGACCTGTTCGCGGCCTTTCTGGCGCGCGGTTTTGACTTTTGCAAACCAGGGGGCTACTGCGGCTATATGACGCCCTATGTCTGGATGTTTATCAAAAGCTATCAGGCTTTGCGCGAAAAAATTGCAACAGAAAAATCGGTCATTACCCTGGTGCAGTTGGCCTATTCGGCGTTTGAGGAAGCGACGGTACCTGTATGCACCTTTGTTTTGCAGAACCGGCCGGAGGAGGACCCTGGGCTTTACTTGCGTCTGACGGATTTTCCAGGTGGCATGGAGGCCATGGGCGGCTATGTGCGCCAGGCGGCCAAAGTTCCTGCGCGGCCGTGGTGTTATGAGGCGCGGCTCTCCGACTTCCGACAGGTTCCGGGCAGCCCGTTTGCTTATTGGGTGGGCGGCAGCGTCGCGCGCGTGTTCCGCCAGGGAAAGCCGCTTGGTGACCTCGCCGAAATCTGTAACGGCCTTTTCACCTGTGACAACCGGCGATTCCTGCGGCTTTGGTGGGAAATCGATCCCCAACGCATCGACTTTGCCTGCGGCAGCGCGCAGGAATGCTGCCAGAGCCAAAAGCGCTGGTTCCCCTACAACAAAGGCGGTGCGGCCCGAAAATGGTATGGAAACCAGGACTGGGTGATTGATTTCGCTAACTTTGGCGCTGATGTACGCGCCTGGCGCCTGCAAAGCGGGCAAAGCGCGGCTATGACCGGGCGGCAGCATTATTTTCAGCCGAGTCTGAGCTGGGGCTTTGTCAATTCCAGCCGTTTCAGCGTGCGGGCATACCCAAAAGGCTTTGTGTTTGACATTGCGGGGTCCTCTCTCTTCCCTCCGGAAAGGGACCGCCTTTACCGCCTCGGCTTTCTGGGCAGTTCGACCGCGTTCCAGCTGTTGCAGATTCTCAACCCCACCCTTAACTGCCAAGCGGGCGACATCGCGCGGCTGCCCATCCTGGAAGCTGCCGATCGGTCCGAAGTGGAGCGCATGGTGCGGGAAAATATCGCCCTGAGCAAAGCGGACTGGGATGACTTTGAAACGAGCTGGAATTTCCGCATCCATCCGCTGGTGCGGGCAAAAGTCGATACCCTGCCGGAAGCTCAGGCCGCCTGGGCGGCGGAGGCCGAGGCACGCTTCGATACGGTGCGGAAAAATGAAGCGGGCATTCATGCGCATTTTGCTGCGCTTTACGGTACGGGCGCGCCTGTATCGGTGCCAGAGGAGAGCCTTTCCATCCGCCGCGCCAACCCAAAACGTGATGCGGAAAGCCTGGTTTCCTATTTTGTCGGTGTTTGGTTCGGCCGGTGGACCTGCAATTTCTGGCAGCCGCCCGCCGAGAACGCGCTGTTCCCCATACGGGAAGCGGCTGATGCTTTTTCCGAATTTCTCACGGCGCGATTCGGGCCGGACGCATCCGATATGCTCGCGCCGCTGCTCGGTTCCGGCAAACCGCTGACCGTTTTCCGCCGTTATCTAACGCGGACGTTCTTCCGCACACATTGCCGGATATACCGCAAACGGCCAATATACTGGCAGCTGACAGCGGGAAAGCCGGCGCTGCTTTACCTGCACGGCGATTTGACGGCTGGACTGCGGCAGGCCGCGGCCCTGTCGCCAGAGTCGGAAGCCTTGCGGCATTTGGCGGAAAAGCCGCCCCATTTTAATCCTGACGCGGGTGTTGAAGCGAACTTTGCAAAACTGCGAGACATTTTGCGTCCCATTTCTTGAAAGCCAATTAAAAAATAAGGAGGCCAATTCGATGCCAACAATTCGGGAATTGCTCGGAAAGCAGCTGCTCTTCAGCGATGGCGCCATGGGCACGATGCTTCAGCGCGCCGGGCTTGCGGCTGGCGACGTGCCGGAAGTTTGGAACTGCACCCGGCCGCAGGTGTTGCGGGAGATTCACAACGCCTATCTGGATGCGGGCGCGGACTGGGTGACCGCCAACACTTTTGGTGCGAACCCGGTCAAATTTGAAAGTACGGACTATACCTGCGAGGAAGTCATTTGCGCGGGCATCCGCCTGGCGGTAGAAGCGGCGCATCCACGCGGCAAATGGGCGGCGCTCGACATTGGACCGACCGGCCGTCTTCTAAAGCCAATGGGCGACCTCTCCTTTGACGATGCCTATCAGGCATTTTACGACGCAGCCAAAGCGGGCGCACAGGCAGGCGCCGATTTGATTTTGATCGAAACGATGAGCGATACGCTCGAAATGAAGGCCGCCGTGCTCGCCTGCCGGGAGGCCTGCGACTTGCCCATTCTGGCAACCATGACCTTTGACGAGAAGGGCAAACTGCTGACAGGCGGCGACATTCCCGCCGCGGCCGCGCTGCTCCAAAGCCTGCACCCGGATGCGGCCGGGTTCAATTGCGGACTGGGTCCCCAGCAGATGATCGATTTCCTGCCACAACTGCGCCAGCACCTCTCCCTGCCCATCATCATCCAGCCAAACGCGGGCTTGCCGCAGGTGGAAAACGGCGAGACGGTCTATACCGTCGGGCCGGAAGAATTTGCCGCGGACATGGTGCAGCTCTGGGATGGCGGCGCCTGCGTGCTCGGCGGCTGCTGCGGTACAACGCCGGAGCACATTGCTGCCGTTGTCCGGGCGCTTACCGGAAAGACGCCGAAGCCGCTGCCCGAACTCACCGAGACGGTCGTCTCCTCCTATAGCCACACTGTTACCTTCGGCGGACAGACGCGCCTGATCGGCGAACGGATCAACCCGACCGGCAAAAAGAGCCTGCAGCAGGCGCTGCGTAACGACGACATGGGCTACATCCTGCGCGAGGGCATTGCCCAGCAGGAGGCGGGCGCGGACATTCTCGACGTCAATGTTGGGCTGCCGGAGATCGACGAGCCCAAGCTGCTGGTGGAGGCGGTGCAGGCTTTGCAGGGGGTAACGGACCTGCCTTTGCAGCTGGACACGAGCGACCCTGTTGCCATGGAACAGGCGCTGCGTATCTATAACGGCAAGGCGCTGCTCAACTCCATCAACGGCAAACAGGAGGTCATGGACGCGGTGTTTCCGCTTGTCCAGAAATACGGTTGTGCGGTCATTGCGCTCACGCTCGACGAGAATGGCATCCCCGCAACGGCAGAAGGCCGCTTTGCGATCGCGAAAAAGATCGTCGCAGAGGCCGAAAAATACGGCATCCCACGCCGGGAGATCATCTTCGACGCATTGGCCATGACGATTTCCGCCGGGCAGGAGTCAGCCCGCGTCACGCTCGAGACGCTGCGGCTGATCCGCGAGCGTCTTGGCATGCACACGAGTCTGGGCGTTTCCAATATCTCCTTCGGACTGCCGCACCGCGAACGCGTCACGTCCACATTTTTCACAATGGCCATGCAGGCCGGACTCTCCGCAGCGATCATCAATCCAAAAAGCAGCGCAATCCTCGACAGCTGGCGCAGCTTCAACGCACTGATGGGCTATGACCACCAGTGTATGGCCTACATCGATTACTATAAGGACCTGCCGAAAGACGGACCGGCAAAACCCGCCCA
>USIA01000019.1 GCA_900554535.1 uncultured Oscillospiraceae bacterium
ATAGGTATTATGAAGTTTCCCGCCCCGGTGGGGGCGCCTGCCACAGAGAAACAGTCGCTGACCTACACATGGTATGCGCAGGACAAGGATGGTCATGCGGCAGAATTCGATCAGACCGGGAAGGTGATCTACCTTTCCGCATCGGATATCGACAGTATCCTGACGCTGCAGTGTGATGTATCAAATTAACTGGAGGTGATCGCATGGCGCTTATCACCAGCTGTCAGGCAACCTTCCAAAACTTTTCCGGCTATGAGGATGACCTTGCCTCCTTGGAGGAAAACATCCGGGAATGCTACTCCGAGATCACGAAAACCTCGGAACAGATCAATATGTCCGTCCGGGAGGAATTCATTTCCCGCTCGGAACTGGAGACGATCCAGAAGGATTTCGAGACCAGCATTACCCAGAACAGCACAGAAATCCGGATGGATTTTACAGCGATCACAGATGAGATCAAGGAAAATGTCTCCACGAATCAGCTGCTTTTGGAAGAGTATATCCGGTTTAAGGGAGCGCTCATTGAACTGGGAAAAGTCGGGAACGCCTTCACGGCAGAACTATCCAACGAGGAGTTGGCCTTTAAAGAGAATGGGCAGAAAATCGCCTATATCTCTAACCAGAGCCTTGTGATTACCAATGCGGAGATCCGCAACAAGCTGTCCCTCGGTAATGAAAGCCGGGGGTGGTTTGATTTTATACCAAGAACTAACGGGAACCTCTCGATCAAATGGAGAGGCCCGGTCTAAGACGCTGATGGAAGAAAGGGGTGAGAACCATGGCATCCAGCGGCAGTTTTTCCGGCTCCATCCGGGACGGGCATTATAAGCTGCGGGTGGACTGGTCGCAGAGCAAGAATGTCTCTGCCAATACGTCTACCATTACCTGTAAGCTCTATCTGGTGAATGACTGGAGCTTAAGCATTAGCGGGCGGACGGATAATACCTGTACCATTGACGGAACGGCCCTGACCTTCTCGTCCCCGGCCATCGGCTCTACCGGGACGCACTTGCTGGGAACGGTATCGAAGACGGTCAATCATGCCAGCGATGGCAGCAAGTCCTTAACGATTTCTGCTGTGTTCCAGATCCGGGCTACTCTGAGCGGAACGTACTATGGAACCATCTCTGCCAGCGCCAACATCACGCTGGACAGTATCCCCCGTGCCTCCAGTGTATCCGCTGCCAATATGACGATGGGGTCTGCCGGTACGATTACGATCAGCAGGGCATCTTCTTCGTTTACCCATACGCTGACCTATTCCTTTGGAAACACCAGCGGGACGATTATTACCAAAACGACAGCCACTTCGGTCAAGTGGCCGCCGCCGCTTTCTCTGGCCAGCCAGATCCCGAATGCGACCAGCGGTACCTGCACAATCACTTGCACGACTTATAACGGGAATACGAACATCGGTTCCAAGACCTGCACATTGACGGTCAGTGTCCCGGCCAGTGTGAAACCCACTATTTCCAGCCTGACCGCCTCCCGGATTGACGGGGAGGTGCCCAGTGCATGGGGAATTTATGTGCAGACGAAATCGAAAGTCAAGCTGACGATCAATGGGGCGGCAGGAAGCTATGGTTCTACGATCAAGTCCTACTCCATTACCGGCGGTGGGTACAGTGGTTCCGCTTCCACGCTGACCACAGGTTTTCTCAATAATTCCGGGACGATCACCTTTAAGGCTACGGTGACGGATTCCAGAGGACGGGTATCGGCGGAGGCGTCCGTTTCGATCACGGTGACCGCCTATTCCCCGCCGTACTTCAATTCCTCCCTGTCCCAGCGGTGCTTAAGCAATGGGACGCTGGATGATGACGGGACATACATCCATGCGATGGTATCCTTTGGCTATTCCACCTGCAGCGGGAAGAATACTCTCAAGACTTCCGTCCAGTACAAGCAGGTGTCTGCGGAGCAGTGGACGGACGCCGGGGTGACCTTTGCCTCAAATACAGCTTTCACTTACGGCAAAGGACAGATCTCTACGGAGACCTCCTATGATGTGCGCTACACCTTGGAGGATGCGTTTTCCACCATCTCCGTGCAGGAGATCGTCTCCACAGCTGCCGTGGTCATGGACTTTAAGAGCGGCGGCAAAGGGGTAGCCATCGGGAAGGTGTCGGAAAGGGATAATACCTTTGAGGTGGCCGAGAACTGGGATGTGAAAGTCTATGGGATGCTGCTGAAGGAATACATCCAGCAATTTGCAAAAACGATGTATCCGGTAGGTAGTATCTATATGAGTACCAAATCTACCAACCCCTCCACCTACTTTGGAGGTACATGGGTGGCTTGGGGCAGCGGCCGGGTGCCGGTGGGAATTAACACATCGGACAGCAACTTTAATACGGTGGAGAAAACCGGAGGCGCCTCTACGGTGGCATTGACTACGGCGCAGATGCCAAGCCACTCCCATGCTAAAGGTTCACTGGCTACAGCGAGTGCCGGGGCGCACACGCACAATATACAGAACCAGAAAGCCGCATGGGGTACGAACAGCGGGAACAGGGTTCTTATTGATGCCACGTCCGGGTATACGGCAGTCACCAATAAGACCACGACCTCCGGAGGGGCGCATACGCACACCATTTCCGGCTCCACTGCGGCTGCAGGTTCCGGCAGCGCCCATAATAACCTGCAGCCCTATATCGTCTGCTATATGTGGAAGCGGACAGCATAACTTTATATTTTCTGGGAATCAGCGACTACTCTTCGGAGCAGCCGCTTTTTTCATATCAACATTTCAAAGGAGGAACGCACCATGAAAGAATTCTGGAACACCATCCAACTCATCTTTTCCGCTGTGGGCGGCTGGCTGGGATATTTTCTTGGAGGCTGTGACGGTTTGCTTTATGCCCTCATTGCCTTCGTGGTGATCGACTACATCACAGGTGTGATGTGCGCCATCATCAATAAACAGTTATCCAGCGAAGTCGGCTTTAAGGGAATCTTCCGCAAGGTACTGATCTTCCTGCTGGTCGGGATTGCGAACATCATCGATGTGCAGGTGATCGGAACCGGGGCGGTCTTACGGACAGCGGTGATCTTTTTCTACATCTCCAATGAAGGCGTGAGCCTGCTGGAGAATGCGGGACATCTGGGACTCCCTATCCCGGAAAAGATCAAAACGGTATTAGAGCAGCTCCATGACAGAGCAGAAAACGGAAAGGAAGGTAATGAATAATGGCTTACACAAACAGTTCCCTTGTATCTTACACAAAACTTAGCCCGAACCATTCCGGGCAGAGGACGCATTCCATTGATCGGATCACGCCCCACTGTGTGGTCGGCCAGCTGACGGCGGAGAGCATCTGCGGATGCTTTACCAGCCCGTCCAGAGAGGCCAGCTGTAACTATGGCATCGGAAAGGATGGAAAGATCGCCCTTTGCGTAGAGGAAAAGAACCGCTCCTGGTGTTCTTCCAGCAGCGCCAATGACCAGAGGGCAGTCACCATTGAGTGCGCCAGCGATTTGAATCATCCCTACGCAATGACCACTGCTGTTTACAATTCCCTCGTGAAACTGTGTACAGACATCTGCAAGCGGAATGGGAAGAAGAAACTTCTCTGGCTGGGGGATAAGAATAAGACGCTCAACTATTCCCCGAAGTCTGATGAGATGGTACTCACCGTCCATCGCTGGTTTGCCAACAAATCCTGTCCGGGGGACTGGCTGTATTCCCGGCTTGGGGATCTGGCCTCCAAGGTAACGGCAGCACTGGGAGGTTCCTCCTCTGGCTCCACAAGCTCGGTTTTATACCGTGTCCGCAAAAGCTGGTCGGATGCCAAGAGCCAGAAGGGTGCCTTCAACAATCTGAATAACGCCAAGAAATGCGCTGACGCCAATGCAGGGTATTCTGTATTCGATGAGAGCGGCAAGGTGGTTTATACCGGAAAGCAGAGCGGTTCTGGAGGCTCTGGTGGTTCCTTCCTGGTACAGGTCACTGCAACTGACCTGAATATCCGCAAAGGCCCTGGTACAAATTACGGCAAGACCGGGAAGTACACCGGGAAAGGGGTTTTCACCATTACCGAGGTAAAATCCGGTACCGGATCGAGCAATGGCTGGGGAAAACTCAAGAGCGGCGCTGGTTGGATTTCTCTGGATTACTGTAAACGACTTTAAATAAAACGGAAAAAACAGGATGCCCGTGGGCTGTGCGATAGATGCATGGTCTGCGGGCTTTATTTTTTTGTCTGTAATACCCCCTCAAAACGCTGTAGAAATCTCCGTATTTTGAGGAGGTGTCAGTGTGAAAAAAGAGGACATGATTGCCATCGGCAATATGAGATTACAAGGCAAAAGCGCGGGAGCGATAGCCGTTGCGCTGGGTCTGTCCGTCAATACTGTGAAGTCTTATCTGCGCAGGCATCCGGATATGGGATGCACCCATTTCTGCCCGCAGTGTGGGAAACCGGTCATGCAGGCAGAGGGGCGCAAGGAAAAGAAGTTCTGCTCCGACCAGTGCCGCAGCCGCTGGTGGAACAGCCATCCATCAGAAATCAATAAAAAGGCTTATTATAGGCTGGTATGCCATCAATGCGGAAAGGAGTTTGAGGTTTATGGGAACAGCAGAAGGAAATATTGCTGCCGGGAATGCTACTGGAAACACCGGAGAGAAAACGGAATCCGCGTATGAGCCGGAGAACCTGATGGTTTACCGGGTTTCCCTCTCATTGATCGACAGGCTCTTTTCCGAAGGGGTACTTACCGCCTCTGACCGCCGGAAATCCTACACAATTATCGCCAGAAGGCACGGCTTATCTTTGGATAGCATTTTCACAGAAAAGACTTGATATTATAGCCGTCCAGAGTGATGAATAGCATACGCCAAAACGGCGGAAATTGATACAAGGAGGGACAAAGCATGGCGGGAAGAATTACCCAGGTCACATTTGGCTCCCCGCAGTTGCCGAGAGATAAAAATGTGGCGGCGTACTGCAGGGTGTCCTCAGGCAAGGATGCCATGCGTCATTCCCTGGCTACACAGGTGAGCTATTACAGCGAACTGATCCAGAACCACGCCGGATGGGAATACGCCGGCGTCTATGCGGATGAAGCCGTGACCGGGACCAGAGATTCCAGGAAGAATTTCAGGCGGCTGCTTTCAGAGTGCCGGGCGGGAAAGATTGACATGGTCATCACAAAATCCATCTCACGCTTTGCCAGGAATACGGTCACACTTCTGGAGACCGTGCGGGAACTGAAAACGCTGGGTGTGGACGTTTACTTTGAAGAACAGAACATCCATTCCTTAAGCGCAGACGGAGAATTGATGCTGACGATCCTGGCGTCCTATGCGCAGGAGGAAAGCCGCTCAGCCAGTGAGAACCAGAAGTGGCGCATCAAGAAGAATTTTGAGGAAGGCAAGCCCTGGAGCAGTACCCTGCTCGGCTACCGCAATGTGAACGGACGGTATGAGATTGTGCCGGAGGAAGCGGAAACCGTACGGATGATTTTTGCATGGTATCTGGAGGGGGCAGGCGCAACGGCCATACGGAACCGTCTGAATGCAATGGGCATCAAAACACGGCTCGGAAACTCGTGGAGCAGGAGCCCCATTTTAAAGCTGCTGCGTAATTATGCGTATACCGGGAATCTGATCCTGCAGACGACCTACCGGGAAGACTTCATCACAAAAAGGAGCGTCAAGAACAAAGGGGAAAAACCGATGTACCATGCGCAGGGTACCCACGAGGCTATCATTGATATGGATACCTTCAACCGGGTGCAGGAGGAGATCCAGCGCAGAGCAGAGCATTTCGCAAGCCCGGATGGAAACAAATCCACTGCGAGATATCCGTTTACCGGCATGGTAAAATGCAGCCGGTGCGGGAAAAGTTATGTGCGCTCAGGGTCCCCGAAATACCGGACCTGGACCTGCCACACCCGGAGGAAAGACGGATTGAATTGCTGTGGCGCGGAGATTATCCCGGAGGAAGAACTTTTCAGGCTGACGGCGGAGGTCATTGGTGGTAAAGTTACGGAGGATGCCGTCAGGGACAAGATAACGGTTATCAGAGCGGAAAAAGACCGCACTTTGGTATTCTGCTTGAAGGACGGAAAAGAAACCGTTAAACAGTGGAGGGAGCATGAAATCAAGTATATCTGTACAGAAGAACAGAAACGGCAGATCAGCCTGAAAAACTCTGGCCGGAAACGTACAGATGAGCAGAAACGTCAGCAGAGTGAGCGCATGAAAGAATACTGGAGGACCCATGAATTTCCGGAGGAACGGCGCAGGCTCATAAGCGAAAAAAAGAAAGCCTACTGGAGTGACGGTGAGGCCTCTGCGGAACACCGGGAGATGCTGCGTCAGCGGATGAAGGAAGTCAGGACCATGAGAAAAAACGGCAGGAAGGAGGAGAACGATGGCTAATGTGACAGTCATTCCTGCAACAAGGAATATCCATACCGGAATCCGGAAGGATGCGGTAACGAAGCGGAAAACGGCGGGTTATGCCCGTGTCAGCACAGACAGCGAGGAGCAGTTGACCAGCTACGAAGCACAGGTTGATTATTACACGAGCTACATCCAATCCCGGCCGGAATGGGAATTTGTCAAAGTATATACAGATGAAGGGATTAGCGCAACCGACACCCGTCACAGGGACGGTTTTAATGAAATGATAAAGGATGCCCTGGATGGGAAGATAGACCTGATCGTGACAAAATCGGTATCCCGGTTCGCAAGGAATACGGTAGACAGCCTCTCTACGGTTCGGAAGCTGAAGGAAAGAGGCGTGGAGGTTTATTTCCAGAAAGAGAATATTTTTACATTTGACTCCAAAGGCGAGCTTCTGATTACCATCATGAGCAGCCTTGCGCAGGAAGAATCCCGCTCCATCTCGGAGAATGTTACCTGGGGAAAGAGAAAGCGTTTTGCAGACGGCAAAGTCAGCCTTGCGTACAGCACCTTCCTCGGATACAAGAAAGGCGAGGATGGGCAGATGGAGATTGTGCCGGAAGAGGCGGAAACCGTAAGGCTGATTTACCGGATGTTCATGCAGGGGAAAACACCCTATGCCATCGCAAAATATCTGACGGAGCAGGAAATCCCCACGCCGACCGGAAAAAGCGGGTGGCGGCACAGGACGGTGGAAAATATCCTGACCAATGAAAAATACAAGGGCGATGCCCGCCTGCAAAAGTGTTACACGGTGGATTTCCTCTCCAAGAAACGAAAGGCGAACGAAGGGGAAGTTCCGCAGTATTATGTGGAGGGCAGCCATGATGCCATCATTTCCCCTTCCGAGTGGCAGTTGGTACAATTGGAGATGGAGCATCGGAGGGCGGCGGGAAGGAGCAATTGCTGCAGCCCGTTTTCCGCCAAGCTGAAATGCGGGGACTGCGGGGCATACTTCGGCTCTAAGGTGTGGCATTCCAACAGCAAATATAAGCGTACAGTCTGGCAGTGCAACGCCAAGTTCAAGGGAGAACATAAATGCACAACACCCCATTTGTACGAGCAGAGGATACAGGAATTGTTTCTGGAAGCGTTGAGCAGCCTGATGGAGAACAGGGACAGCCTGATTGATGACTGCCGGGCGGTCATGCACGTTTTAGGTGACTGCACGGCAATCGACCGGGAGATGGATGAGACCAGGAATGAAATGGAAGTAATCACGGGATTGATCCAGAGACTGATAGACGAAAACGCCACGAGGAAAATGGACCAGAACGATTACCGGAAACGGTATGACGGATACGTCAGCCGGTATGCCGCACTGGAAAGCAGGATGGACAGCCTGGAGAAAGAACGGAAAGAAAGAGAATTCAAATATGATATTTTCAGCGGATTCCTGTTCGAGCTTGGGGAAATCCATGAACTGCCGCTTGCCTTTGATGACCGGCTGTTCTATCAGTTAGTCGATTACGCTACGGTTTATTCAGATGGCAGGGTGGCCTTTACTTTCAGGAACGGGACGGAAATCACAACGGAGATATAAAAATAAGCCCGGAACCAGATTTTGAGCGTTGGGTTCCGGGCCTTTCTCTGTGGTGGATTCTCAGGCGGATCTGATGTAAAATGAAAACGATAGCAAATCGAAAAACGGTAGCCTTTCTTTAATAGGAAAGAAGGCAGTCGTTCAGCCTGGAATTGCAAGTCAAAAAACGATACCCAATACCATGTGGGTGCGCGGGGAAGAATGAATAATCGCATATCTTGTAGCGATTTCATAAATCGGAAAACGATAGACACAAGATGTTGATTGTATCAATTTGGACACGCAATATGGTGGAGTGACGCCCCCATGCTGATCTACTCTTTCCTGGAATCCTATGATTGGAAAGGAAAAACCCTCGTTCCCTTCTGCACCAGCGGCGGCAGTGGATTTGGCCGAAGCCTGGATAAACTGCCTGACAGTGCGCCGGGGGCCAAGATTCTGGAGGGCCTGCATGTAAACGGCGACAGTGTGGGCAGTGCATCTGAAGAAGTTGCATCCTGGATTGATGGCCTGAATCTGGCCTGATTCTGAACGAAAGGAGGGAAAACCCGTGAAGCCAAAAGCCATCCTCAAAATTGCAGTGGATGTCCTGATGACGCTGGCCCTGTTGTTTTTGATGGGATACCAGTTCTGGGGTGACGTTGCCCATGAATGGGTGGGAGCCGGGATGTTTCTTTTGTTCATCGCCCACCATATACTCAACGGAAACTGGTATCAAAATTTGTTTCATGGGAAATATTCTCCCTTCCGTATCTTTCAGCTGATTGTGGACCTGTTGATATTCCTTGCAATGATCGGGCTGATGATCAGTGGAATTATGCTCTCCAACCACGTCTTTGCATTTTTGAAGATTCAAGGCGGCATGTTCTTTGCGCGGCTGCTGCATATGGCGGCTTCCCATTGGGGCTTTGTACTCATGGCGCTGCACCTGGGGCTGCACTGGGGAATATTTATGGGGCTTGTCAAAAAGGCACTGAAGCTGAAGCAGCCATCTCATGTGCGGAAAATCCTGCTGCCCATTCTTGGGGCTGGTATCGCAGTCTATGGTCTTACCGTATTTTTCAGGCGCGGTTTGCTCACCTATATGCTGGTGCGGACCCAGTTCGTGTTTCTGGATTTCAACGAGCCGATCCTGCTTTTCTATCTGGACTATCTGGCTATGATGGGTACATTCATTTTCCTGGCTTATTATGCTTCTAAACGATTTCGAAAATTGTCAGGACAAAAGGTTGGGCCAAAGAATGTGTCGTAACCAGAAAATACCGGACCTCGCCAAAGCGACGGCTATGCTTTCAGAACACGGATACAGCTGTGCCTTCTGCAGTGGGCAAAAGCAATATACCAGTCATGGGCGCAGGTTGATGCCGCTCATACATTTCCTATCATCCGGACCCGCTTGTGCGCCAGATCAGGTGGATTGGGAAAGCGGCAGCACGGTTGATGGTCCTGGCAGGTGTCAAAAGCGTTTATGCACCGGTTATGAGTGAATCCGGATTGTATGTCCTCTCCTATTATGGAATCATGGCTTCCTGCGGCATTTGCGTACCAGTAATCTTCAACCGTGCCGGAACAGGACCATGCCCCATGGAGGAGGCTGTGGATGACATCAAAGATCCAGCTCGGGCCTTGGATTTGCTCCAACAATTTATAAAATCATAACAAGACAAGGAGGTTTCAAATGAAAAGACTATTTTCTGTTTGCTTAGTTTTGTTGTTAAGTGCAAGCGTGTTGGCGGGGTGCACTGCAAATGAGTCCACCGCTTCATCAAGCAGCAATCTCCCAGAATCCAGTCATCCAGCATCGGAACCTGCACAGCCGGCAAAGGATGAAGCCGAACAGCCGGAGAGTTCTTCTGCAGCGAAAGAAACTTCCGATTCAGATGGTAAACCTGTTGTGTACATGACAACGGATATCAGCCCGGAGGGGCTGATGGCCATTTACAAGGCGCTGGGGGCTCAGCTGCCGGATGACAACGTCGCCGTAAAGATCAGCACTGGTGAAAATGGCAGCAACTATCTTCGTCCGGAACTGATTGGCGACCTGGTGCATGCGGTAAATGGCACCATTGTGGAGTGCAACACCGCCTACGGAGGAGATCGGGCAAATACAGCTTATCACATGCAGCTTGCGGAGGACCACGGTTACACTGCTATTGCCAATGTAGACATCATGGACGCTGATGGCTCCATGACACTGCCGGTTACCGGAGGTACCCACCTGACGGAGAACTATGTAGGTTCCCATTTGCAAAACTATGATTATTGTGTGGTGCTCTCCCACTTTAAAGGCCATTCCATGGCCGGGTTTGGCGGTGCAATCAAGAATATTTCCATCGGTATTGCTTCTTCTGATGGCAAGGCCCACATCCACTCCGGCGGGACCGGGGGCAGTATGTGGGGCGGCGACCAGAACGCTTTTCTGGAATCCATGGCGGAAGCAGGCAAATCTGTAGCAGACTATATGGATGGGAATATGCTCTACATCAATGTGATGAACCGCCTGTCGGTGGACTGCGATTGCGATGGCAATCCTGCCGAGCCGGATATGCACGACATCGGTATCCTGGCTTCCTTTGACCCAGTGGCTGTGGATCAAGCTTGTATTGACCTGGTATATGACGCGGAAGACGGGGCCTCCCTGATCCAGCGCATCGAATCCCGCAATGGGCTTTTGACGCTGGAACATGCCGAGAAGATCGGCCTGGGAAGCCGCACTTATGAGTTGGTGAGCATTGATGCGTAAACGAATCAAAGGATTAACGGCAATTGGATTACTGACGCTTCTGTTGACGTCGTGCAGCTCGGCTCCCCCTGTGGAGGCGCAGGCTCAGCCGGAAAGCCCAACCATATACTTGATGGCAGAAGAAGCAGAGACGCCGGTGCAAGATCCCATAAAGCTGCCCATATCAACAACCACTTCTTCAGCAGAAGAGGTAGAAACATCTTCCGCCCCCGAGCCAGTAAAGGAAGCAGAACTGCCGGCGGAGCATCTCATAGAAGATTTTCCCATTATATTTCAAATGCCGGAACTTCCCACTGGATGTGAAATTACCGCTATGACAATGGCCTTAAATTATTATGGATACCAGGTGGATAAAACCACTATGGCGGCGGAATACCTGCCTACTGTTCCGGCAAATCGGTACCATGGCGAGGACGGGCGTCTCTATGGAAGCGATTTGCGGTCGTACTTTGTAGGGGACCCTTTCACGCAAGCGGGATATATTTGTGGGCCGAAAGCAATCTTGACCGCTGCCAATGATTATTTGCAGGAAATGGAAAGCTCTATGCGGGCGACTGATAAAAGCGGTGCATCCCCCGAGGAGCTGTATGAACTGGTAAGTCAGAATACACCTGTTGTGGTATGGGCTACCATTGGCATGGCCGACAGAGAAACGCCGCAAGGCTGGTACACGGAAAGCGGTGATTATGTAGACTGGAGCACCAATGACCATGGGGCGGTCTTGATTGGATATTCAGAAGATACCGTAACCATCGCGGACCCGATTTCCGGTATGGTGGAATATAGCCGGGATCAGTTCGAGAGCGTTTATACTTCTCGATCCTGTCAATGTGTGATTTTAAGATAAACAAAACTTGATTTTCGCCAATTTATTTAGGAGATAACTTATCATGAAAAAGAATATTGGAAATGCTCTGGCTCTGTATCCTACGCCCCTTGTAGTGGTGGGGGCGATGGTCAACGGAAAACCCAACTGGCTGTTGGTGGGCCACCTTGGCATCATGGGGCATGGCCGTGTGATGGTCAGCCTGGCGGCAGCCCACTATACCAACCAGGGTATCAAGGAAAGCGGGAAGCTCTCCATCAACATTGTGGATGAGGCACTGCTTCCCCTGGCGGATCATTCCGGCTGCGTCAGCGGCAATAAGGAGGATAAGTCCGCACTGTTCGACTATACGGTGGACGATGCTGGTGTGCCGATGATTGCGCAGTCTCCTGTGACGATGGTGTGCAGCGTGGAGGACATCTATAAGACAAAAGGATTCGAAAACTTCATTTGCACCATCGACGCGACCTACGCCGAGGAAAGCGTGCTGAACGAAGCCGGCAAAATCAATTACCACGCCTTGAAACTGGTGCTGTTTGAGATGCCCACCTATGCGTATCTGACAACCGGCGATGTGATCGGCAAATGCATGTCCTTTGGAAAGGTAAAAAAGGATTGAGTTTTGATTCACAAACAGGACGGTGGAAATGATGCGGAAAGAAATCCTTCAAAATCAGGCGGTCATCATAGCAGACCGTCCATTGATTATATCGTATTCCTATTCGGGCAACACGCATCGGATTGCACAGGGAATTCAAGCAGCCACAGGTGGAGACTGGTGCGAGATACATCCCTGGCAGCCGTATCCTGCGTCTTTTCCGGAACTGCTCACGCAGGTAAAAAGAGAAGTGAAATCTCAGTACCATCCAAGGCTTCTTCCGGTTCCACACACTCCGCATCCTTATTCCATCATTTTTGTAGGATCACCAAATTGGTGCGGAACCATTGCGCCGCCGCTGGCATCATGGCTGTATAAAAATGATTTATCTGGAAAGATCATTCTCCCGTTCTATTCCCATTGTGGGGGCGTGCCCTGTGATTTTCAGCGGGATATTGCGAAACTCTGCCCGAAGGCAGATATCCGAGAATCGCTGAGTGTGATTGATGACGGCAGAGATGACCTGATTGGAATTCTCCAAAAGTGGTTTATCAGAACTGGTATAATGGATGTTCAATTTGTTCGCGCTCGCTAAAGGGGGAGGGTATCCACGTTTCACGAAACCATTCCGCTTATAAAAGATCGAAATGTAACATGAGCGGGCAAATGCCCGGTGTTCCCGGCCAATGTGAAGCACTGGCACGGGGCGAAAAAAGACAGCTGGTTTTCTCACACTGCTGTAGAGGCTCCAGGCGAGGAAACCTCTAACGAATGGTTGGAAGCTGGGGACGACGCGGCTTATAATGAGCTGAAATAAGGAGGAAAAACAGAATGAGATACACGAAATTAGGAAATTCAGATCTGACGGTTTCCCGCATCTGCATGGGCTGCATGGGCTTTGGCGATGCCAAAAACGGCCAGCACAGCTGGACGTTGGATGAAGAACATTCCCGTGAAATCATCCGGCGCGGGCTGGAGCTTGGCGTCAATTTTTTTGACACCGCCATTGGTTATCAGAGCGGCACCAGCGAACAGTACGTGGGCCGGGCAATTCGGGACTTTGCAAAGCGCGGGGATGTGGTGGTAGCCACCAAATTTCTGCCCCGCACTCAGGAGGAGATCGCCGCCGGCATCACTGGCCAGCAGCACATTGAGCAGATGATTAACACCAGTCTGAAAAATCTGGGCCTGGACTATGTGGACCTCTACATTTACCATATGTGGGACTACGAAACGCCCCTCTACGACATTATGGATGGACTCAACCGGATTGTAAAAGCCGGCAAAGTCCGGTATATCGGCATTTCCAACTGCTTTGCCTATCAGCTTGCCAAGGCTAACGCGCTGGCCGAGCGGGAGGGATTTGCAAAGTTTGTCTCCGTCCAGGGCCACTACAACCTGATCTTCCGGGAAGAGGAGAGGGAAATGGCTAAGCTCTGCGCAGAGGATAATATCGCCATGACGCCGTATAGCGCCTTGGCCGGCGGCAGGCTCTCCAAGCATCCGGGCGAAACCTCCAAGCGGTTGCAAGAGGACAGTTACGCCAAATTCAAGTATGATGCTACCGCCGAGCAAGACGCCGTGATCATCAACCGGGTAGCCGAGCTGGCCGAAAAGCGAGGCGTATCCATGACGGAGATCTCCCTGGCCTGGCTGCTGACCAAGGTAACCGCTCCCGTGGTAGGCGCTACCAAGCTGCATCACATTGAGGGGGCGGCCAAGGCGGTGGATCTCACCCTGACGCCGGAGGAGATCGTTTATCTGGAAGAAGCGTATGTCCCCCACAAACTGGTGGGCGTTATGGCACAGAACACCCCGGCAGCTGCCAAGAGTCAGCACGTCTGGTCCACTGGCAATCAAAAGATTGAGCGGGCATAACGCTGAATTTATTTCATTGCCTGACAGCACAGAGGGCAAATATCTGCTCTGATAAAAGGGGGAGCATGGATGGAGGTTCTCCGGCGGGAGTCTATCTATATTTGGTATTATTTCACGGTGCAGTTGGAGCAAATCTTTGGCTGGTGGGTGCTGGGCATGGTCCTTGGCTCGGCGGTTTCTGTCTTTGCCAAGGACTATATTCACCGTGCTTTCCGCTCCCTTCAGGGCAAAAAGATCGGAATTTTGGGGATTGTGGCGGCCAGCGCATTAGGCATTGCATCCCCTTTGTGTATGTACGGCACCATCCCCATTACTGCTTCTTTTTCAAAAGGCGGGATGAAGGACAGTTGGCTGGCCGCGTTTATGATGTCCTCTATCCTGCTGAACCCACAGCTTATCATTTACAGCGCGGCGCTGGGAGGGGCTGTACTGACAGTGCGCATCGCCTCTTGCTTTCTCTGCGGGATCACGGCTGGGCTGCTTCTCCATTTTCTGTATAGGAACAAGCCTTTCTTTATCTTTGCTCGGTTTGACGAGCCGAAAAGCAGGGACACAGATCCCAATCTCTTGCTGCGCTACCTGAAGAATCTATGGCGGAACGTGAAGGCAACGGGACTATATTTTCTGATCGGCATTTTGCTTTCCGCGCTGTTTCAGCGCTATGTCCCCGCAGAAGCTATGACGGCCCTGTTTGGCGGGAATGAGGCGCTGGGCGTCTTGATGGCGGCCACGATCGGCGTTCCCCTCTACGCCTGTGGCGGTGGAACAATTCCACTGTTGCAGCAATGGCTGTGGGATGGTATGAGTGTGGGCAGTGCGGCTTCTTTTATGCTGACTGGGCCATCCACGAAAATCACCAACCTGGGTGCCTTGAAAATTGTTTTGGGAATTAAACACTTTCTGCTGTACCTAGCCTATGTGATAATTTTTTCATTGGTTACAGGGCTCCTTGTAAACTTGATCGTATAAGCGCGTTCGGACAGAAGATTTTGGCGAAAGGAGAGGAATGCGTTGAAGCGATGGATAATCCGAATAGCGGCGGCCTTTCGCTTGCATTGCCTGGCTGCACTCCAGAGCAGAAGCCGGTAGAAACCTCTCTTTTGGCTATGAATATATATTTCTCTATTGATTGCCTGTCCGTTATGGATTGTGCTCATACAATTTTTCGTATATAAAAAACTTCCTTGCCTATGCAAAATGTGTTATACTATGGCTATGAATGTGCAAGGAGGACGAAACACGTGACGGATATTGAAATTGCACAACAGGCAAAGATGCTGCCAATCGCCCAGATTGCTGCGCAGCTTGGCGTGCGGGAAGAGGAATTGGAACCGTATGGACATTATAAAGCAAAACTGAACCAGTCGCTCTTTGACCGGCTCCAGAATGCGCCGGACGGCAAGCTGGTGCTGGTCACTGCCATTAACCCCACGCCTGCGGGCGAGGGCAAAACCACGACAACTGCCGGCCTCGGAGAGGCGATGGCCCGGCTTGGCAAAAAAGCAGTTATTGCCCTGCGGGAGCCGAGCCTTGGACCGGTTTTCGGCATCAAAGGCGGCGCAGCAGGCGGTGGGTACGCTCAGGTAGTGCCGATGGAGGATATCAATCTCCATTTTACGGGCGACATGCACGCCATCACAGCAGCCAATAACTTGCTGTGCGCGATGCTGGATAACCATATCCACCAGGGCAACGCGCTGCATATCGACACGCGCCGAATCCTGATCAGCCGCTGCATTGATATGAACGACCGTGCGCTGCGCAGCGTCGTGGTGGGTCTGGGCGGCAAAACAAACGGCTTTGTACGAGAAGACGGGTTCTGCATCACAGTGGCCAGCGAGGTAATGGCGATTTTCTGCTTGGCCAGCGATCTGCAGGACCTCAAGGAGCGTTTGGCGCGCATCCTGGTCGCCTATTCTGTGGAGGGAAACCCGATTTATGCAGGCGACCTGCACGCTGAGGGCGCCATGGCCGCGCTGCTCAAGGACGCCATCGATCCGAACCTTGTGCAGACGTTGGAGAATACGCCCGCTATCATGCACGGTGGCCCCTTTGCCAACATCGCCCACGGCTGCAACAGCGTGCGCGCGACATGGCTGGGTTTAAAGCTCGCGGATTATTGCATCACGGAGGCCGGCTTCGGCAGCGACCTGGGCGCGGAAAAATTCATGGACATCAAGTGCCGCATGGCGGGCTTGCATCCATCGGCCATTGTAATCGTTGCGACCGACCGTGCACTCAAATATAACGGCGGTGTGCCCAAGGCAGAGATCAGCGCCCCGAACTTTGCAGCGCTGCAGAAGGGCATTGTCAATCTCGGCGCGCACATCGCCAATATGCGCAAATATGGCGTGCCGGTTGTAGTGGCGATCAATCGTTTTGAATCAGACCCCGCCGAGGAGCTCGCCTATATTGAGCAGTATTGCAGGGATAACGGCGCTGATTTCGCGCTCTCCGAAGTCTTTGCCAAAGGCGGAGAGGGCGGCCTTGCCTTGGCAGAGAAGGTGGTTGCTGCCTGCGAGCAGCCGTCCGATTTTCATCCACTGTATGCGGACAGCCTGTCCATTCCGGAAAAGATCCGCACCATTGCCCGGGAAATTTATGGTGCGGTGGATGTCTCCTTCTCGAAAAAAGCGAAAAAATCGCTCAAGGAAATCGAGGCGCTCGGCGGCCAAAACCTGCCTGTCTGCATTGCCAAGACACAGTATAGCCTTTCGGACGATCCGTCTCTTTTGGGGCGGCCGGAGGGCTTCACGATCACAATCCGCGACCTTAAGCTTTCCAACGGCGCGGGCTTTGTCGTCGCCTATGCGGGCAGCGTCATGGTGATGCCCGGCCTGCCGAAACATCCGGCCGCAGAAGGCATCGATGTGTCGGAGAATGGAAAAATCACCGGGTTGTTCTAAATAGGGGGCATTTTTCTGGAAACAAAAACCATCGTGACCGCTTCCGCGGCGGAAACCGAGGCGCTTGGTAAGCAAATCGCGGCAACGCTGCAGGGCGGCGAGGTTCTGGCGCTGTTTGGCCCTATGGGAATGGGCAAGACGGCCTTTACCCGCGGCCTGGCGGCGGGGCTGGGCACGGGCGGTGTCTCCAGCCCAACCTTTGCATTGGTGCATGTCTATGAAGGCGGCCGTCTGCCGCTATATCATTTTGATATGTATCGCGTGACGGATTGGGACGATCTCTCCAGCACCGGCTATTTCGACTATCTGGAAGCGCCCGGTGTACTCGTGATCGAATGGAGCGAAAATATCGAAGCGGCTTTGCCGCCACAGGCTGTGCATATCACCTTTGCGCCTGGAGAGACGGAAAATCAGCGCGTCATTACCATAGAAGCGCCCGGCGGGGAAGGAGCGGCAGACAAAGCATGAAAATTTTAGCGATTGATTCGTCGGCAGGGCCAGCCTCCGCTTGCATTTGGGAGGACGGCACGGTAGTGGGAGAATGCTACACGAACGTGCGCCTAACGCACAGCCAGACCCTGATGCCTATGATGGAAGGCGTTCTCAATTACGCACGTGTGTCTCTGCCCGCGATTGATGTGTTCGCCGTTTCGGCCGGGCCGGGGTCATTTACCGGCGTGCGCATCGGAGTGGCAAGCATCAAGGGCGTTGCGTTTGCGGCCGCAAAACCTTGCGCTGGCGTTTCCACGCTGGAAGCAATGGCACAGAATCTGCGTTTGACCGACTGCACGGCCTGCTGCGTGATGGACGCCCGCTGTGGGCAGGTGTATAACGCACTGTTTACGGTCCGCAACGGTTTGGTCGAGCGCCTGGTGCCGGATCGCGCGTTGTCGATCGAAGCGCTGGCACAGGAATGCGCGGCGCTGCCACAGCCCATTGTCCTGGTGGGGGATGGCGCTGTTTTGTGCAGCAAAAGTCCGGCTTTTGCGGCTGTCGGCGCCCGTCTTGCGCCTGAGCCCGTGCGGTATCAGCACGCGAGTGGAGTCGCTGCTTGTGCTGCGCGGATGGCACAAGCCGGAAAGCTCACCTCTGCGGCGGAATTGATGCCTGTTTATCTGCGCCCGGCGCAGGCACAGCGCTCTTTAAAGTTACGGCAGCAGGCGGGGCCTGCGTCGTAAGCTGCGATTTATATTCCAATCTTGCGCATATGCTTTTTGCGGGCAGGTCAATTCTTTTATGCGCAAATGAACCTGCGCGATTATGTGCAGGGACTGCAAATTCATTTTCAATAAAGGAGAATTCTCAGATGATCGCAATCGGTTGTGACCACGGCGGTTTTCGCCTGAAAAAAGCCATTGAGGCTTATCTGGACAAGTGTGGCGTCACATATCAGGATTTTGGATGCCCGAGCGAAGAAAGCGTCGATTATCCGCCCATTGCGGCGGCAGTCGCGCACAGCATTGCGGACGGCAAATGCGAACGCGGCATCCTGTGCTGTGGCACTGGAATCGGAATGAGTATTGCGGCCAATAAGGTCAAAGGCGTGCGTGCGGCGGTTTGCACGGAAAAATACAGTGCCGAGATGACCCGGCGCCACAACAACTGCAACTGCCTGTGCCTTGGCGGTCGTGTCCTCAGCGATGAGCAGGCGCTGGAGCTTGTGCAAATCTATCTGGACACGCCGTTTGAAGGTGGGCGTCACCAGCGCCGTCTCGATCTGATTACCAAAATCGAAAACGGGGAACTTTGAAAACGGATGGGGGATACTGGAATGTATGAAAATGTTTTTGTGATGGACCATCCACTCATTCAGCACAAACTGTCAATCTTGCGGGACAAGCATACCGGCAGTAAGGAATTTCGCGAGTTAATTAGCGAAATTGCCATGTTCGAGTGCTATGAGGCGACGCGGGACCTGCCGTTGACGGAGACCACGATCGAGACGCCGATCTGTGCCGCGCAGACAAAGGTGCTCGCAGGCCGCAAACTGGCATTTGTGCCGATCCTGCGCGCAGGCATGGGTATGGTGGACGGCGTTTTGGCGATGGTGCCCGCAGCCAAAGTGGGACACATTGGCCTTTACCGCGATCCAAAAACGCTCAAGCCAGTAGAGTATTACAGCAAACTCCCCAGTGACATTGAAGAGCGCGAGGTGATCGTACTGGACCCAATGCTGGCGACCGGCGGCTCTGGGATGGATGCAGTGACAATCATCAAGCGCAGCCATCCCAAATGCATCAAATTTATGTGCGTGATTGCAGCGCCAGAGGGAATCAAGGCTTTCACGCAAGCGCATCCGGATGTGCAGCTTTACTGCGCGGCAGTGGACGATCACTTAAACGAACATGGATACATTGTGCCAGGTCTCGGCGACGCGGGCGACCGGATATTTGGCACGCTCTAAAGATCGTTTCTAACAAAACAAGCCAGGAAAGACGGCAACTTGCCGCTCTTCCTGGCTTGTTTTGCCAATTCACTCGCAAATCATTGTATGCCGTACCTGTTTCAAACGGATCGCATACGAATCAAAAGTACCCCAAAACCCGGAAATGGCGTTGCAATCCGAGGTCTATTGGCTTTTACCGGCCAAAGACCGTCTCGGCATACCGCACACAGCCCATGGCGTCTTTGTTGTAAGCATCCGCGTGAATCTGATCGGCGTATTGCTGGTTGAGCACCGCGCCGCCGACCATGACCTTACATTCCGGACACTCTGCATGCAAGAGCGCAATGGTCGCCTCCATATTCACAACCGTTGTCGTCATCAGGGCGGAGAGGCCGCAAAGTGGCGCGTGGTGTTCTTTGACCGCGTCCACGATGATCTCGGGATCCACGTCGCGGCCCAGATCAATGACGTCGTAATCATAGTTTTCGAGCAGCACCTTGACGATGTTTTTGCCGATGTCGTGGATGTCGCCCTTGACAGTTGCCAGCACAATGACGCCCTTCTTTTCAGCGGCCACGCCGTCCTTTTGCAGCGCTGCTCGAATCACTTCAAATGCAGCGGTCGCGGCGTCCGCGCTCATCAAAAGCTGCGGCAGAAAAAGCTTTCCGCTTTCGTAGCCATTGCCAACCTCGTCGAGCGCGGGCACGAGGTCCTGTTGGATCACGTCCAGCGCAGCCGTGGTTTGCAGTGCCTCTGCCGCCGCAGCACGGGCATCTTCCTGAAGCCCCTTTACGACTGCGCGATAAAGCGGCGATTTGTCTGTGTCGGAAGCGGCGGGTTTGCCG